>NC_010337.2:2122500-2280000 GCF_000019165.1 Heliomicrobium modesticaldum Ice1 | reverse complement strand
ACGCTACTTGTCTGCTTCCGCAGGAACAATACAGATAAAAGAAAAATCTTCTCCCGAGACGTTCATAAACTGGTGCTCTTCCCCTCCCGGTATGTAGGCGATCGAACCAGCCTGGATGGGATGCTCCTTGCCCCCTAAGAACAGCGTTCCTCGTCCTCCCACAACATAGTTGATATGGGGCCAGGGATGGCTGTGGCGTGGTGTCTGTCCGCCTTCAGACAAAGTAAACAGGCGCATCGACCAGCCGTCCCACCCCTGTGCCGGCCCGATCAGCGATTGTTTCGCCGCTTTTATGATTCCAGGTCCTTCAAGCTGAATAACCGGGATGGATGCCACATCAGAGACAAACATGGGAAGAACTCCTTTCGCTTACAACTTCCCGACGGCGCCCTAAGACATGCTGGCGCTTTCGCAACCACTATTTTACTATAAAAGCAGGCGCTTTTGTAGTAACTTTCACAAAAAATAGCTTTACTGATGGAGTATCCTAAGATATAAATCATTTAACTTTAATGGTAGGCAAGTACTGGCAAAATCGTCAGAGCCACATTCTCCTTTATGAGAAGGTTACAAAGCACAAACGCCTTGAGTCACTAGGGCAGACCGAATTTGGCTCAATGACGGTGGCGAGGTTAGCCTTGACGTATTGTATATGTAAAAGCCTCCCCGCTCATTAAGAAGGGGGAGGACTTTTTTACATAAATGCGCCAGTATGAACGATCGAATATCCATCTGCGTAAAAGGACGGGAAACCGAGAAATAAGTCCATCTTCACCAGACGCTGCGCCTCTCCTGCATCCAACGGCTGTCCTCTCGCTTCACCAATCTCATTGGGAGGCGAAGCAGAGCTGGCCTGCTGATTGTAGAGCGGACGCATCAGACCAACCCCTTCCGCCGATGGTTGTCGCCATTGAGATGGAATCATCCTTTTCACCTCCGTATGTCTTTTGTCTTTTGTGATATTCTACGCTTTCAGCGCTCCAGAATTGCCATTCCCTTTGACGGATTCGATCACATCAAAAACGAAGCGACCAGCACCGCTACCGCCGCGCCGAAACCGGAACTGAGAAAATTCACCATATCGTTGTCCATAAAGAGCAGTCCGCGACTGAACCGGTTTTTGGCCCCGCTTCGGCTTACCTTCTTTTCCGTTTCCTTTCCTGTTTCGGCGTTAACATATATGGCCTGCACAGTCGCTCCAAGCAGACTGTCAAAAAGCGATCCGCCCAAGCCGCCAGCGACAGCGGCGGGAAGGATCCACAGATAATCCGCGAGGTTCACTACACCGAGCATTATGACATCTTGAATGCCCACAAAGATCCATACGGTAAGGCCGATAAGCAATCCGCCCATCATGGTGGCAATGGTGCCTACCGCCGTGATGCCGCCGCTCGTTCCCGGCGGAACCAATCTACCGGTGGTGATCAGTCGCGGTGGACGCCGGCTCAACACACCGATCTCGGTGGCCCAAGTATCGGCGTTGACGGTAGCCATCGTTCCGATAAAGGCGGCGAAAAAGGCCGGTTCAGATGGGAAAAGAAAATGCAGCACCGCCAGCAAAGACCCGAAGCCGCCATTGGCCAGGGCTTGTCCTAGATCACGGCGGCTACCCTTATCAAACTTTTCTTCGGCCACAACGTTTTTTTGCGCCTCTTTGTACTTGGAAAGGGCCGACCCGTAGAAGAAAAAGGCGATCAAGGTGAGTCCCCATACCCAACCACCAAATCCGAAGATCAAGGTGCCGACAATGACAGCCCCTGCCACCCCGCTTCCCGAGAGGGAACGGCGCCAGTAAGCCAGCGTCCCGATCAACGCGCTCAAGGCCATTCCGAGCAGGAGCATAGACAGATCGACCTTCCAGGTCGCCAGCGCCCAGAGGGTCAGCCCCGTGCCGATGGGCACAGTGATGTTATCCAAACCGTTGAGAGAAAAGGCCTCCAGGAAAGTGGCGACTGTGGCAAGTAAAAAAGCGAGGCCCAATGCCCTGTTCCCCTCGATACCTGTATCCATCCAGAGGAGCGTAAGCAGGATCGAGAGGAAGCTAAAGGTAAACATGGCGGCGCTTCCCTCGAGACTGCGCCGGTGGTCGCCAACCTTGTACACGTGTTTACCAAAGGCCTGCCCCAATAAGGCCGCAAAAGCATCGCCCCAGGTCATGGCCATCGTGGCGGCAACGGCGATGTACACCTTCCCCTGCGGCCATAACCACAACAGCAGCGCCGTCACCGAAACGATGAAATAAACCGTTCCCGGTGTTCCCCCTGCCAGATCCATCGCCTTGATCAGACGGTAGCGGTAACTGAGATAGTTGAAGATGATGAAGGTGCAGGCTGGGATGATCCCCATGTACCAGTGGTCGAAATGGGCGACAGCCCCGACGATCCACATCCCTGCGCCGACATGAACGACCTTGCGGGTGAACTCGGCCGAATAACGACGCCATTTTTGTATCCATGTGGCCAAGAGCAACAGACTAAAAATATATGCGTAAGAAATCATCAGTCCATCGATATCATTTTGACTGATCGGCAATTCCCCTCACCCCGTGTACGCTTGATAAGCGTTTCAGTCAGGATATTCCATCGGTGTAAATCTTCTTTATGGTAACACAGGACAATGAACCAGTAAATTGAAGCGAAAAAAATGATCCTCACAAAGGAGCCGATCCCCCCACAGCGCCGTCCATCCCCGTCTAGGCGACGGAGCGGATGCAAACCTACGGCGCCCTAGGAGAAGGACGAATCATGCCCATGGTCTTGTTCTACCATCACCGGAACAAAAAGGACACTGCAACTCGCAGTGTCTGGAAGAGATAACAAATGAGATTCTCCTGGGTCAAAGGCGTGTCAAATGCGCTTCTCCTTAAATTAAGAGGCTTCACTTTGCATATTATCCTTCGATTGGTAGTGGAGACCACTCACTCCGTTGACGCGATAGGCGTCGAGACAATACTTGCAGCGCATGCTTCTCGCCGGGCATTTGGCGTCATGGACACATTCATGACAAAAATCGAATTTGCAAGTGGGATGCCATGTGCCAGAGCAATCCAGTTTGTGGTGAATGCCGCTCTGGCTGTCCTTCCATTTTGACCATTCAAACACGGGGCATTCCTCCTCAAACCAATTAGGGTCCGGATAGGTTGACTTTGGTAGCTAAGCAATTTTTTGATTACTGTTGCAGCTTTCAAACCAATCTCCCGACTTACCTATATTGGTATGTTCGTTTTTATCAGTTGACAGTCAATTTTCCGTCAATAAATTGAACCGTATATGTGGCAAAAACTCTCGTCTCGCCGGTTCGCTTGTCCACCTCTTTGACTTCCATAATCCCGTTGGCTTGCATGGTCGCTTTATATTCCCAATCCAGAAAGGAAGCAAGCTTGAGATCGACCAGTTCGGTTCTGCCGATTTCGTCCCAGTTGATCGTTCCATCGGCTTGCAATACCTTGTCTTGCTTTGCTTTGGTCTCGTCTATTTTTTGCTGTAACGCCTCCTTGAGCCGGTTGGCGATCTCGCCTTTCGATACACCCTGAACCTTGTCGATCACATCCTGTACGCCAGCCGCCTTGACTGGCTCGACTGAAGGCGTTGAACATCCAGATAAAAATAGAAAACTCCCGACGAACGCTGTCAGGAGAAGCAATCGCCGCGGAGCATGATACATGTCTATTCCCCCCTGATGCATGACAGATGATGAATGAACTTGTGAGATAATTAGCTTTTACTTCCGATGGATCGACAATTATCCTCATCAACAGCATACATCAAAGATCATCCTCAGTCTAGCCATTGTGACGAGGCGATCGACCACCTGGGGCAATTGCCAAGCACTTGATTCCCTAGTCGATTCGCCCCTTTTTCTACGGTCAGCCAGATCAACCTTGCCCCTCCTCCACCTGCGGCGCTTTCTTTCATGTCCCTCTGACGTTCAATGAGCCCAGATAAAAGCGAGGTTTCTGGAGGGGCACTTTCTTTGACCTCACCTCCTTGCAAGGGAGACGCTAGCGCGTTTGCAAAAGGCGGGCGGTTCCTTACTGTCCCGCCTTCAGTTCCGTCCAGTAACGGTCATAAAACTTCAGCATATCACCCACATCTTGGAGCCACTCACCTTTGGCGATCTCACTCTTGCTCAGGTTGATCATGGGGTTTTTCCGATACTCCTCGCTGTGCTGGGCGAAGGCTTTTTCGTTGGGGTTGCTGTAACCGATGAATTCGTAGTTCTTGACACTCACTTCCGGTTCCATCAGGTAGTTGATGAACTGCTCGGCCAGTTCCCGGTGCTTGGCACCTTTGGGAATGGCCAGGGTATCGGCCCAGATGGTGGTGCCCTCTTTGGGAATGACGAAGGCCACGTCCTTATTGTCTTTGTAGACGAAAGCGGCGTCGCCAGACCACATGGTGCCGATCCAGGCTTCTTCAGTGATGAACTTCTGCTTGATGTCATCTGTATCGAAGGCGAGCACGTTGGGCGCAAGGGTCTTCAAGTCATTGAAGGCCTTGTCCAGTTCCTTTTGGTCCTTCGTGCTGTTGGAGAAGCCATTTTTCTTGAGGGCCATGCCCAGCACTTCCCGCGAGTCGTTGAGCAGGACCAAGCGCCCCTTGTACTTGGGATTCCAAAGGTCTTGCCAACTGCTGATCGGTTCTTTCACATACTTGGTGTTGTAGGCGATGCCGGTGATACCCCAGGTGTAGACGACAGAGTGCTTGTTACCAGGGTCAAAGGCCGGCGTCTGAAAGGTGGAGACCAGGTTTTTCATGTTGGGGATGCTGTTGTGGTTCAACTCCTCCAGCAGGCCCATCTTGACCATGGCGCCCACCATGTAATCGGAGGGCTGAATGACGTCATACTGGGCACCGCCGGCCTGGAGCTTGGCCAGCAGTTCCTCGTTGCTGGAGAAGACATCATAGTTGACCTTGCAGTTGTGCTTTTTCGCAAAGTCGTCCAGCACTTCCGGCGAAAAGTTGTCGGCCCAACTGTAGATGTTAAGTACCCGTTCGCCGCCATTGGCCCCGTCCTGGCCGCCTTTCGCCTCAGGTGCCTGGGTCGTGCCACAGCCTGTCAGGACCAGGGCGAGCGTCAGCAGGCTCGCCAACAGTTTTGGGAGGGCTTTTTTCTGTTTCATCACTTTCATCCGATTCACCGATATCATCCTCCTCTAAAAAATTGCTCTGCTGTGAAATGCCGTGGCGCGTACGTTTGTCCGGGTTGCGCCTCTATATCCGTCCTGAATCAGGCCTAAAAGGGCATCTGCCGCGGCGAACCGTCATCGCGGTCCTTGTTTTGCAGCCACTGAACCAACACCACAAGAAGGACGATGACTGCGATCAGGATCGCCGAGAGGGCATTGATCTCCGGCGAGATGCCCCGCTTCACCATGCCGTAGATGTAGAGCGTCAACGTCGTCGAGTTGGGTCCGGCCACAAAAAAGCTGATCACAAAATCATCGATGGACAGGGTAAAGGCGAGAAGCGCCCCGGCGATGATTCCCGGCGAGATCAGCGGCAATGTCACGTAACGAAAGGTCTGCCAGGGGGAAGCTCCCAGGTCTTGCGCTGCTTCTTCCAGTTCGTTGCCCATCCCCTCCAAGCGGGCCGTCACGATGACAACGACAAAGGAGATGCAAAAGGTGATGTGCGCGATGATGATCGTCAACTTCCCCAGCGGCAACGCCAGTTGACTGAAGAGGACCAGCAGTGATAAACCCATGACGATCTCCGGAACGAGGATCGGCAGGTAGATTAAGCTGTTGATCGCCCCTTGCAACCGAAAGCGGTAGCGGTGTAAGGCCAGGGCGACGCTCGTGCCCATGACGGTGGAGATTGCCGTCGAGATGAAACCAATGAGCAGGCTGTTTTCCAAGGCAGTCAGCACCTGCCTATTGTGGAGAAGCGAGAGGTACCACTTGATCGTCCAGCCGGTCCATTGAGCGTTGATGCGCGATTCATTGAAGGAATAGAGGACCAGGACGACGATCGGTATGTACAAAAAGGCCAGCACAGCCAGGGAGTAGGCGATGAGCAGGTGGTGGCGCAAGCCTCTCACTGACGCCCCCCCTTTCCTTTTTGCGCTTCCACGACGCGGTAGTAGAGAAAGATCAACACCAGCGAGAACAGGGTCAACAATATCGAAAGGGCGGAACCAAAGGGCCAGTCGCGCGCCGAGAGAAACTGATTCTGAATCAAGTTGCCAATCAGAGCCGATTTGGCACCGCCCATGATGTCTGGAACGACAAACATCCCCAGCGACGAAACAAAGACCAGGATCGAGCCGGCAACGATGCCGGGCAGAGTCAAGGGCAGCGTCACATGTCGGAAGGTCTGCCATGGCGTCCCTCCCAGGTCGTAAGAGGCTTCCAGAAGCCGCCGGTCAAGCTGCTCCAGCGACACATAGACAGGCAACACCATAAAGGGCAAGTGGGTATAAACCATGCCCAGTTGGACTGCCGCCGGGTTGTAGAGCAGGTTCAAGGGCTGGTCGATGAAGCCAGCGGTGATCAGGAAGGTGTTCAACAAGCCCTGGCTGCGGAGAATCACCACCCAGGCGTAGGAACGGATCAAAAAGTTGATCCAAAAAGGCACCATCACCATAAGCAGCCACACATTCTGCCAGGAACGGTTCATGCGGACGATCCGATAAGCCAGCGGATAACCTAACAGGAAAGTCAGCGCCGTTGTCACGGCAGCCATCTCGATGGTGTCCCAGAGGATGTTGATGTACAAGGGCTCAAAAAAACGCCGATAGTTCTCTAGGGTGAACTGGTAGAGGATCTCCCCGTAGTTCCCTCGCGAGCACAGCGAGATGACGACAACAAAGAGAAGCGGGACAAAAAAGAAGCCGATGAGCCACCCCAGGGCGGGCAAGGCCAGCCATCGTCCTTTGTTCATCGGCGCAACCTCACCTCATCCTGAGGCGCCCAGGCGATGCCGACCCGCTCCCCCACCTTCCATTTCCGCAGGTCGTCAAAGTACTGGTAGGTCAGGACCAGCGCGCCGTCATCAAGGCGGACAAAGACCTTGTCCATGGTGCCGTGAAAGACGACCTCCTCGATCACACCCCGACGCAGGCGCACCGGATCCGGCCCGCTCTCACCAGCGCTGATATCATAATGGTTGATCTTTTCAGGTCGGACCGCGTAATCGACTTCCCCCTGCCGGAAGATATTGTTCTCGCCGATGAACTTAGCTGCAAAGAGACTTTCCGGAGCATGGTAGACCTCATGGACTGTCCCCAGTTGCTCGATCTTGCCCCGGTTCATGATCAGGATCCGGTCTGACATGGTGATGGCCTCTTCCTGATCGTGGGTCACATAGACGAAGGTGAGACCAAGTCTTTTCTGCAGATTTTTCAGTTCCAACTGCAAGTTTTTACGCAGTTGGTAGTCGAGGGCGCCGAGGGGCTCGTCCAGCAGGAGCACCTTGGGGTTGTTGACGATGGCCCGGGCAATTGCCACCCGCTGCTGCTGGCCGCCGGACAGTTGTTTCGGCTTGCGCCGCCGGAACTCCCCCAGCTGGGTCAGATGGATCACTTCGTCGATCCGCCGATCCTGCTCCGCTTGAGGCACCTGCTTCATCTTCAGGCCAAAGCGGATGTTCTCCTCCACCGTCATGTGCGGGAACAGGGCATAGTGCTGGAAGATCATGTTCACATCGCGCCGGTAAGGCGGCAAGTGGGCCATCGGCTGTCCGTCCAAAAAAACCTCACCCCCTGTCGGCGTTTCCAGGCCGGCAATGATCCGGAGCAAGGTCGTCTTCCCGCAACCGCTGGGGCCGAGGAGAGTGAAAAACTCTCCCTCATGGATCTCCAGTGAAATAGGCGAGAGTACCTGATTGCCATCAAATGCTTTCTCTACGTTATGTAGCCTAATCATTACTTTCATTTGCCCAATCCATCGCTCCAACAGTCTTTTTTTCGCAATTCCATCTTCTCATTCGAAACCCCATGTCGTATTTTAACACTTTTTGTTGCAAAAAAGACGATTCGTTATTTAAAGATCTTTTCGCTCAAGCTCATGAGCACCTCGAAAACGATCAACCCGATGATGGCTAATTCCAAGAGCATCGACCGGTGATTGACAACCTCGTCATTGAGAAGGGAATAGTTGTTGGCGATGACCGAGAGCTTGTGCTTGATACTGTCCATCCAAACCGATGTGCGCAGGATGCCGGTGGCCGCCGCGTAGACACGGGCGTAAAAGATATCTTCGGTCACCTTGATGGCGTTCTGGATCTTCTCGGTCACTTCGTTGATGTCGATGACCAGTTCCATATAGGATTTCATGATCTTGCGGTACTGGCGCAGGCGTGAATACCAGTTGTCTCGGTCGGCGCGGTCGATATCATCGTACATCTGGTTCATCTCGCCGGACAGGAGCTCGTCGTAATAGCGCAGTTCCACCAGTTGGGTCAAGGCAAATTCGATCAGGTCGGGGATGTCGGTGCTCCCCTCGGCGTCATAGACGAGAGCCGAATCCCAGGTGAGGATGGCATGATCCTTCCGGCCGTAGGCGAAGGAGTTCTTCATCGTCTCCTGACGCATCTGGGCGCTGACCGTCTCCCGCTCGGCCAGCAGCACCGGCACCGGATCCCAGTTCTCCCGCCAGCGGCGAAAGAAAAAGAGGGTGAAATCCTCCTCCACCTTCCCTTCGTGGAGCGGCTCCATGGCGCCGGCCAATGTGCTCGTTACAGAATCACGCCACTGGTGAAAGAGCGCCTCCAAGTCGTCAAGGTTGTAGAGAGCCACCGACAAGTCCAAGAGTTGTTCATAGGTGAGGTCCTCGGGAAGGATGATCTGCAGGATCAGGCTGACGACGCCCAGGTCATAGACGCGTGCCACCACCTGTCCTTTATAAAGACGCCCTTCAATAGGGATCTCCCAGGTCCCCAGTTCCATCGATACCGGCGGGTTCTCGATGATGATCGACTTCGGCCGCACCCTGGACAGGCGCATGCGGCTCGTCGGTTTCTCCTTCATGAACAAGGCTTGCACCAGGCCAAGATCGAACTCTTTGGCCACTTCATAGATGCGGTAGAGCCAGATAGAGTCTTGCATGGGTTGACGATTCCCCGCTTTCGATCGCCCAAGTATGGGCGGACACATTCTGCCCTATTGTCAGGATATCTTTTTTTCGAAAAGGAAGTCAAAAGGAATGAGAAAAAATTAATCTAGTCAATCTTAAATTAATGCTTCACCGCCATCTTGTTCACCTCCGGGGTCTAGGATCCTCCGCAACGGGCACAGCCTTGCTGGTGAAATCACCTCGAAACCACCGGTAGAAGTAACGGGAAGCCAGAAAGGTCAGAAATAAGGTGATCCAAGTCCAAGGCCAGCCCCAATGAATGTACTCGATGAGCTTTGTATACTTTTGCAGGAATGCCTCGAATATCGTAATACCTGTGGTAAAGACGAAGTAATGAATTGCTTTTCTGATGAAGCTGCCCTGTTCCGGATAGTATAGGTTGAACAACACGCAGAGGCCGGGGTAGATGTAGAATTCAAAGGTAAAGCTGGTTTTTATGGCATTAGCGAATAAGCGTACAGGATAGGCGATCAGGTTCCACTGCACGACGAGGATGCCGAAAAACCAAGTAAGCACCTGTTTGAAGAAAAAAACAACCATGGCGTCTCTGATTTTTTCCTTCGGCACGAGCAAAAACAAGGCGATCGTCATGACTAGCCAGGCTGCGGCTTCGATTATCCCTTCAATTGACATGGGGGAGCCTCCAAAAGACGAACTCATTATGGGAGTATTCCCTATGCCTTTCTAAATTACTCGAAGAGTTCAAGCGGGCTCTCTCTTATTCGGTTCAAGAAAGAGGAATCAGCATTCGTCAAAGGCTCCTCCCTGTTCGGCAGTGGAATCACGAAGGTCGTCGACAGCACAGAGGATTTTGAAATGAAAAAGAGGGAATGACCCGGTTCGGCAGACCATTCCCTCTTTCATTATCAACTATCTAACTAAAGGCCGGCACAAGGACTCTTGATCAAATTGCCTATGGAACATCAGAACAAACATAACTGATCTGTCTCACACATCCCGTCCAAAGTCCCATGCTTCTGCAATGCCTCGATCACCGTCTTGCTCACCCGGCTCCGCACCCGCAAATCCTCGATCGATGAAAAGGGCCCCTCCTCCCGGGCGGCCATGATGTTCTGGGCGGCAGTGGCGCCGACGCCAGGAAGACTGCCGATAGGCGGCAGGAGGCCTTCCGGTTCAATGATAAACTTGGTGGCGTGAGAGCGGTCCAGGTTCACCCGTTGCAAGTGGATGCCTCGCTCGTACATCTCCAGGGCGAGTTCGAGGATGGTCTGCAGGTTCTTTTCCTTGGCGGTGGCCTCGTTGCCCTTGCGCTCAATCTCCTCAATAGTCCTGCGCACATGGGCCGAGCCCTGACAGATCAGGTCGGCGTCAAATTCATCGGCCCGGACGGTGAAGAAGGAGGCGTAGAAGGCTTCCGGATAGTAGACCTTGAACCAGGCGATGCGGAAGGCCATCGTCACATAGGCGACGGCGTGGGCTTTGGGGAACATATATTTGATCTTTTTGCAGGACTCGATGTACCACTCAGGCACCTTGTTTTCCCGCATCAGTTGCTCGTCGTCGGCTTTGACGCCCTTGCCCTTTCGGACGCCCTCCATGATTGAGAAGGCTTTTTTCGGCGGCAGACCCCGGTACATGAGGTAGATCATGATGTCATCCCGCGTAGAGATGGCCTCTCCGGTCTTGCAGATGCCGCTCTTGATCAGGTCCTGGGCGTTGTTGAGCCACACGTCGGTGCCGTGGGAGAAGCCGGAGATGCGGACTAAGTCGGAGAAGGTCTTCGGCTTCGTATCCTCCAGCATCTGGCGGACGAACTTGGTGCCGAACTCGGGGATGCCGTAGGTGCCGGTGTTGGAGCGGATCTGCTCGGGCGTGACGCCAAGGGCCTCGGTGCTGCAAAAGAGGGACATGGTTTTGGCGTCATCCAGCGGGATTCCTTTGGCGTTGACACCCGTCAGGTCTTCGAGCATCTTGATCACCGTCGGGTCATCGTGGCCGAGGATGTCCAATTTGACGAGGCGGCTCGAAATAGAGTGGTAGTCGAAGTGCGTCGTGATCGTCTCCGACTTGGTGTCGTCGGCGGGGCGCTGAAGAGGGGTAAAGTCATGGATGTCGCCGTAACGGGGCACGACCATCAGACCGCCGGGGTGCTGGCCTGTGGTACGTTTGACGCCGGTACAGCCGCTGACAAGCCGGCTCAGTTCGGCGCTGCGGACGGGGATCTTCTTTTCGTCCAAGTAGTTTTTGACGAAGCCATAGGCGGTCCGCTCAGCGATGGTGGCGATGGTGCCGGCCCGGAAAACGTAATCCTTGCCGAAGAGCTCTTCCGTGAACTTGTGCGCTCGCGGCTGGTACTCGCCGGAGAAATTCAAATCGATATCAGGCACCTTGTCGCCTTCGAAGCCCAAGAAGGTCTCGAAGGGGATGTCGTGGCCGTCTTTGATCAGCAGTTGGCCGCAGCGGGGGCAGTTTTTGTCGGGCAGGTCAGCGCCGCAACCGATGGAGCCGTCCATGATGAATTCAGAGTGCTTGCAGTGGCCGCAACGGTAATGGGGCGGCAGAGGGTTGACCTCGGTGATGCCAGTGAAAGTGGCCACCAGGGACGATCCGACAGAACCCCGAGAGCCGACAAGGTAGCCGTCGTCATTCGATTTTTTCACCAGCTTGTGGGCGATGAGATAGAGAACGGAGAAACCGTTGGAGATGATCGAGTGCAGTTCCTTGTCGACGCGCTTGCGGACCACCTCGGGCAATGGGTCGCCGTAAAGCTCCGCCGCCATCCCTTCTGTCATCTCCCGGATCTGGTCCTCGGCGCCATCGATGATGGGCGGGAAAAACTCGTCGGGGATCGGTTTGATCTCCTCGACCATGTCGGCGATGAGACGCGGGTTGTCGATGACGCAGCGCTTGGCGTCGGCCTCGCCGAGGTAGTGGAATTCGGCCAACATCTCATCGGTCGTGCGCAGGTAAAGGGGCGCCTGGTCGTCGGCGTCGGCAAAGCCCTTGCCGGCCATCAGGATACGGCGGTAGCACTCGTCACGCGGTTCCAGAAAGTGCACGTCGCCAGTGGCCACGATAGGCTTTCCCACCTCGTCGGCGATGCGCAGAGCCCGGCGGTTAAGATCGCGAAGGGCCTCTTCGGAGGGAACCTCCCCTTTTTTGTATAAAAAAAGGTTGTTGCCGATGGGCTGGATCTCTACATAGTCGTAAAAAGCGGCGATCCGCTTCAGGTCGTCATCGCTGGCACCTTTGCGCATCGCCGAAAACAATTCGCCGGCCTCGCAGGCGCTGCCCAGGATCAGGCCCTCGCGGTGTTCTTCCAGGATCTTTCTGGGGATGCGGGGACGCCGTTCAAAGTACTCCAGGTGGGACTTGGTGATCAACTTGTAGAGGTTTTTCAAGCCTGTCATGTTTTTGACGAGGATGATGATGTGCCATGATTTGAGCTTCTCGCCGTTCGGCGCTGGCATCTCCTCGACAAGGTAGCCCTCGACGCCGTAGATGACCTTGATCTTGAGTTTGCGGCTCGCCTCGAAGGCTTCCGGGAAGGCTTGGACAACGCCGTGGTCGGTGATGGCGATGGCCGGGTGGCCCCAGTAGGCGGCCCGCGCGACCAGGTCTTTGGCGGAGACGAGGCCGTCCATAGAACTCATCTTTGTGTGGGCATGGAGCTCGACGCGCTTCTCGGCGGCATTGTCGGGCCGGATGACGGCCTTGTGGCTGTTGATGTCGCGGGCCAGCACGGTCAGCTCCTGCTGCCACTTATCGAATTGCACCGAGCCGCGCACCTTCACCCAGGCGCCGTTTTTGAGGCGGCCGTCGTCGGTGATGTTTTCTTTTTCGCCCTCGAAGACCTTGACGGTGATCGAATCAGTTTCGTCGGTCATGTGGAAGGTGACAAGGCGGCGACCCGATTTCAGATCCCGTGTCTCTAGTCCGAAAACGCGGCCTTCGATGACGACGCTCTTCTCCTCGTCCTGGATGTCCCGGATCGGCATGAATGTCCTGTCGCCGATGGTTTTGCCGTAGATCTCGCCGGCAGGGGCGGAGCCTTTGTCTCCTGCTTCGCTCCCTCCGCCGCTGGTCCCGCCCTTTCCGTTGACCTCGGCGGCAGCCCTGAGCTGCTCTGCCAGGAGGCGTTTTTCCTCCTCTTCCTGGGCGAGCAGGTATTCGTCGTTCATCTGCGGTTCCGCCTCTTCCAATATGACGGGAAGGCGGACACCGAAAAGGCGATCGGCCGTCTCGGCCAGGTCGCGGTCGACGCGGCGGCTGCGCAACCAGTTGGCCTGGGCCGGGTCGACAGTGAGGACGAGGCCATCGTTGCGCAGGCGGGGTTGCGCTTTTATCAAGGCTTTGCGCACGCCGGGGCGGCTTTCGGGCACGGCAGCGCGGACCAAGCACTCCCAGTAGGCGTCGACCAGTTGCTGCGGCTCCTCCAAGGGACATTCGATATGTACGGACAGTTCCCGAAGCCCCGGAACGGCTGCGTGGATCTTGTCGCGAAAAGCCCGAAGCTCGTCATCGTTCCAAGGTTGGCAGGCTCGCGCGACGATGGTCCAGGCGGCCTTTTGCCGCTGTACGGTGACGCGGCAGACGGAAAAGGGCGCATGCGTCGGCGCCGGATTGTTCCCCTGAAAACCGATTGCGCCTGCGCCCGTCCCCACTGGACCGGATGAGCCGGGCGAAAGGGTGTCAGGCATTGTGGCCACTCGAGTACCCCCAATACCGAAATACAGTCGTGTCTTACGAAAAAACCTTGTTGTCGCTATGTGATCCGCTCCACGGCGGCCTGTTCAGCAGGGCGCTGCCGCCTATCTCCGCAATTTCATTCACGGTTCAGCCGATCAGCTTCGCCACATCGGCAGCCACCGCGTCGGCGGCAAAGACGTTGCCCAACCGACGAGCCGCCTCGCGGCGCTTCTCCAATTCCCTCTCGTCGGCAAGGATCGCCTCGACTTGGGCGATGAGCTCCTCCTCTTTGACCTCCCAGGCGCTGTGGTGACGGATAAGGAAGCGCTGGTTGACCTCCTCATGGCCGGGCAGGGGCGGGAAGAGGATTTGCGGCAGGCCCATGGCGAGCGCCTCCGACGAGGACAGACCGCCCGGTTTGGTGATGAACAGGTCGCTGCAGGCCATCAGCGCCGGCACCCGGTCGGTGAAACCCAGGACGACGAGCCGTTCCGGCGGCGCGATGATCGTCCGAAGGCGCCTCTCCAGGTCTTCGTTGCGACCGGCGATAACGACGATCTGCATGTCAGCCAGGGACGCCTTGAGCAGCCCGCGGACCCAGTCTTCAACGGGACCGAGGCCGAGCCCGCCTCCCATGACGAGCAGCCGTCGCCTTGACGGTGAAAGGCCCAACTGCGCCTCTGCCTCGCTGCGGGACAAACGGGCGGCCTGCTGGAAGGACTGATCGATGGGGATGCCGGTCACCTGTCCCCGCTCCCGATCCAATCCGTAGGAAGCCAGTTCGTCCAGGAGCGCCTCTCCGGCCACGTAGTAGCGGTGGACGCCTGGAAAAGCCCAGAAGGGATGGATGCAGAAATCGGTGACTACGCCGGCCAAGGGCTGCTTCAACCACCCTTTTTCCTGGAAGCGGCAGAGCACCCCCATCGGAAAGGGATGGGTACAAAGGATCGCCTTCGGCTGGCTCCGGCGGATCAAGTCAGCCATTCCCTCGCCGATAAATGCCTCCAGGTAGGCTGTCATCAGTTGTTGCCCCAAAAAACCAGCCTTGGGCCGGGCTGCCGAATAATAGAGAAAGCGGTAAAGGGACGGCGCCAGTTGGAGCACACGGAGGTAGGTGCCGATAACGGAGGCAAAGACCCAGTGAGGACCGAAAGCGAAGGCATCTTCGATCCGGGCGGTCATGCCGCGACAGGCCAGCGCCTTGGCGACGGCCTGCGCCGCCCGGCCATGGCCTGTGCCGGCCTCGACGGACAGGATCAGCACATCTGTTTGTTCACGCGATGCATCTGTCTTCATGTCTTCCTGTTTCTCCAATGTTCTCCGCAACCGTAGAAAATCCATTGTCGCATAAAACAGGTGGCCCCCCAGGGCCACCCCTCTTTTTTGATTTTACCATGTTGTTTCTCTTCGCTCAAGGCAGGGATGCCTCTGGTTGCCCGGCTACAAGAGGTCCGCCGCCAGTTGGGCCAGCCGCGACCGTTCGCCCTTGGTGAGCACCACATGGCCGGCCGCCTCCTGGTGCTTGAATTTTTCCACCAGATAGACGAGACCGTTGTTCGTTTCATCGAGATAAGGCGCGTCGATCTGCTGCGGATCGCCCATGATGACAATTTTGCTGTTCTCCCCCACGCGGGAGACGATGGTCTTGATCTCGTGTTTGGAGAGGTTCTGGGCCTCGTCGATGATGATGAACTGCTTGGGGATGCTGCGTCCCCGGATATAAGACAGGGCTTCCACTTGGATGGTTCCGTACTCCTCCAAGATATCTTTCATCATATCGCTCTTGGAACCGAGCAGGAATTCCAGATTATCGTAAATCGGTTGCATCCACGGACGCAGCTTGTCGTCGATCTCGCCGGGGAGTGCACCCATATCCCGCCCCATCGGCACGACCGGCTTAGAGACGAGGATCTTTTTATAGCGTTCCTCGTCCATCGTTTTATGGAGGGCAGAGGCCAGCGCCAGCAGGGTCTTGCCGGTGCCCGCTTTGCCGCAGATGGTGACAAGGGGGATGTTGTCGTCCAGCAGCAGGCGCAAGGCCATCTTCTGCTGCGCATTGCGGGGGGTCACGCCCCAGACCGACGGGGTGGACGGCGGCACCAGCGTCATCTCCCGACAATCACCGCCGACCTGGACGATGGCGGAACGACTCGAACCCAAGGCATCGCGCAAGATGGCGAACTCGTGGGGACACCAAGGAATGCCGGCCAGCAAGGGCTCTTCCTTGGGGGCGATCGACTGTCCCCTGTAAAGCCGGTCGATCAGCCAGGCCGGGACGGTCAATTCGCGAAAACCCATAAAGAGGTCGCGGTCGTAGGCCACTCGATCCCGTTTGTATTCCTGGGCTTCAATGCCCAACACATCGGCCTTGATGCGCACAATGGCGTCGTTGGAGACAATGATCACCGGTCTCCCCTTGCCGCCCCGAAGTGCCTCTTCTTTTTTCAAATTGAAGGCCACAGAGAGGATGCGGTTGTCATTGGTGGCTGGCTGAAAAGCCTCAGGAAAACCGGACAGATCGCGATGGTTGAGTTCCACCCGCAAGAGGCCGCCATCGGGAAGTGGAACCCCCACATGGAGAAAACCTTTGTCTCTCATCCCGTCAATCAACCGGGAAGCCAGGCGGGCGCTGCGCCCGATCTCGTCCTGAAATCTCTTTTTTCCATCCAACTCTTCGATAACAGCCGCCGGAATCACCACGTCGTTATCGTGAAACCCGAAAATCGCTTCGGGGTCCTGCAGAAGCACGTTGGTGTCAAGGATGTAGATCTTGAGATCTTCCAATGTGCCAGCCGCCTTTCCCTGTTGGTTTTTCTTGCGCGCCCCCGCGCCACCTTGTCTTGCTGCCTTGCCGGTCACCCCTTAAAGCTGTCCCTTTTCACCCATTTCACTGCATCGATCATTTCCACAAAGCCGACGCCTCCTCCTGGGCGGGAGTTGTTAAGTTCCCATTAGAGGCCGTCTAGAAAATAAGCAAATTCCCTAGCCAGCCCTTGCAAAAGCATGATTTTTTAATACAAACAGCAAAAAACTAGAGTCTTTTTATCGGTCTCACCGGCCCTTTTTGAGGATTTTCCTCAAAAAGGGCAGATCTCCCCCTTGCACCTTATGCGGCTTTTTTGAAAGCAACACCGCGTAAGGCACTCACCTCCAACACCATGGTTGCATTCTTATCATTTCGTAGACGGTTGAGTTTTTGAAAGTTCGCCGCTAACGCGCTGAGCCGGGCGGCATAAGCCAGATTTCGTTTTCCGATACGGCGAACCCGGCGCAGTCCGTAACGGTTGACCAGTTCATTTTGCTTGGCTTCGATGCGGCTGCGAAGACGCATCTGTTCCTTATAGATTTTCGTTTGGGAGTGCTTTGCCGCCTCGAGCATGACACCATAGGCGTTGTGAATAAAAATCGTGCGCCGATGTTTCTTTTCTTTAAAACAGGTCGTGTAACGAGGGCAGTGCTTGCAATCATGGTCCTTGGCGCGAAGCACGAAGTTCTTCCCATCTGCCACTTCCGAATAGGTGGTGATGACTTTTCCTCTCGGGCAGATCAGTTGTGTTTGGTCTTCGGAAACTTGAAATCCCTCGCCCGCGAGGATATCACATTTTGTCTTTGGTGAAAGTGGCGCCACTACGTCAATGCCTTTTTCCTTGAGGGTGACACGGTCATCGCCCGCACCATAGTGGGTATCTCCAATGATCGTCGGGTTTTCTACACAATCGGTGGGAAGCTGATCCGCTAACGGCACCAGACTGGAGCCGTCATAGTCGTTGGCTTTCATGGCCTCGGCGGCGGCGATAAATCCGGAATTTCCGACTTCGACGATGGCCATCTTATACCCGCGCCATTTCGTCTTGCCCTTACAACCGAAACGGGCTTCGCTGTCTACAGCCGAAACTATCATATCTTTGACAGAACCGCCGGGGGCTATCTCAAGAGTTCCATCATCTTTCCGAATGATTCGTTCACGGAGGATACGGCAAAGCAAAAGGGCGTAATGAATGACATCGGGCTTCTTCTTCCACGAAGCCTCCGATGACTCCACGTAGGCCAGCAGTTCGTCAGCCTCGCTGACCACTTCAACAAGCCGTTCCATTTTGGCCTTATCGTCCAGGTTATGCTCTTTCACTTCCGTCACTGTTTCCAGGTAACGTACCGCCCGAGGGGCATGGGGGATTGCATGCCATGGAACACTGTATTGCTTCGCCAAAAGACGCACCAACAGGCGCATGGCTTGGCGGATCAGTTCGATGGTCGTGGGGGCACTGATGGGAGCTATGACATGGGTCGTGTCCGTTATCCAAGGTTCTTTCCCTGTCAAAACGCCCAGGTAGTACATCAACCGGATAAAGCGATCGAGATAGACCTTATCAAGTTCCTTTTGGATGAGCCGTTGCCGGTGGACGCCAAAATTGGCGTGATCAATGCCCGGTTCATCGAGGGCCATTCCTAACGCAAACTTGACCTCGATGTTCACACGTGTCTGTGCTTCCATCCCCCGGTCTGTTTCGCCCAGCATTTCCTGTAACATGCAGGCCATCGTCATCTGCCGGGCCGCATGACTGGGACGTCCGTTGTCAAGGCAATAGAGACCTGTAAAATCCTCCGGTTGTATTAATAGGGGCGCCAATTCACGAAACAGGCGAAAGACGGAATCGGCAGGCACAAGTTGGTCCCAGAGGGCTGCAAAGTCGTAAAAGCTAACTTGGGGGTCCACATCGAATCGAAACAAGGTACATCGCCTCGCTATAAACAGTCTTTGTACCTATATCCTTCGACGCGAAGAGTCGAATTCCCTTTAAATTCCACCAATTTCCATATAAAAACGTCTTGCTTTTTGCCCTCTCTTGAGGGGGTTTTTAGACAGACTCCATTAATAGAGCTTACGTGAAAGAGCGGTAAAGAAGACAAGGAACCTGCAAAAGGTTGTCTAGATGGCCTTTGTCGAATGCCCTTGTCTGCGCTGTCTAAGTGAACCTCGGAAAGTAAAAAGAAAAGAAGGCCTACACACCTTCCCTCGCTTTCCGATGATCGTTTTTACAATATCTGGTGAGAAGAGGTATTTTACCCTCTTCTGTCAGTCCTGCGCTCACGCTCCAGGATAACCGAACCGACCTCCCAGTACATCTTCATCCGCGCCTTGAATCCCTCGACCAACCCCAGCTTCTCTTCCTTCATGCGATGTGTCAGCCCGAACAGGAAGACCACTTGGCTGCGCAGGTGGGGACGGTCCCGGAAATGGCGGGTTATGGCTACCTCCACACCATAGCGGGTATCGGCCAAGGCATACACATCCAAAAGGATCTCTTTTTTGATCGCCCGCTGTCCTGACAGGTAGGGCGCCACCATCTGGGCAAGGTCGGTCGCCGAGCGACCCTGTTCGAAGATGCCGACAGCCATATCTGCCTTGTTTTCTAATACGGGTCTAGCCAGGTGGACGATGTGTTCCGGCCGAAGGCCGATCAAGTCGGCGTCAAGAAAAAGCAACACCGGATGATAAGCGGCAAGGGCGCCGGCCTTCATGGCGGCGCCCTTGCCGCTGTTTTCGGGAAGTTCAAGCACCCGGGCGCCGGCCGCCTGCGCCTGTGATGCCGTTTGATCCTCCGAGCCGTCGTTGACGACGATCACGTCATCCCGATAAGGAGAAGCAAGAGCGGCTCGAACAACGTCAGCCACAGTGCGTTCCTCATTATAAGCCGGAATGATCACGGAGAGAGACAAAAGCTTCACCTCTTGGTCAGTAATAGGGCCGAGCGGTGTGTTTTGAAAGCCGCCCTTCATTGGGCAGCGAGTCTCATCACTTAACTAACGGGCGTCGCTTCCATTTGCTCCCGGATCAGCGCCTGCACCTGGGCAACCACGTCCTCCCGGGAGGCAGTGAACTGCTCGCCGCCTCGGCGCAGCTTGACCTCCACCACACCGTCACTGGCCAGCTTGTTACCGACGGTGATGCGGACAGGGATGCCGATCAGGTCAGCGTCCTTGAACTTGACGCCGGCTCGTTCGGGCCGGTCATCGAGCAATGTGTCGACGCCCTTGGCAATAAGTTCCTTATAAATGGCCTCAGCAGCCTCCATCTGGGCGGCGTCTTTGTTCGAGACGGGCACGACGAGGACCTGAAAGGGGGCAATGGCCATGGGCCAGACGATGCCGTTGTCATCATGGTTCTGCTCGATGGCAGCCGCCATGGTGCGGCTGACGCCGACGCCGTAGCAGCCCATCACCATCAGGTTTTCCTGGCCTTTTTCGTCGAGGAAGGTGCAGTTCAGGGCCTTCGAGTATTTGGTGCCCAGCTTGAAGACCTGACCCACCTCGATGCCGCGGGCCTTTTTGAGGGGAGCACCGCACTGGGGACAAGGTTCACCCGCCTGAACGAGTCGCAGATCGGCCGTCGCTATGACGGTGAAGTCCCTCCCAGGGCAGACATGAATCAGATGGGCGCCCGGCGCATTGGCACCGGCGACGGCCCGCGTCATTGCCATCACCTCAGGATCGGCGTAAATGGGGATCTCCTCGATGCCAACAGGGCCAAGGAAACCGGCGCCGCCAGGGCTGACCTCCCGACATTCTTCCTCAGTGGCCATGCGGAGATCGAGGCAGCCGAGGAGGTTTTTCAGCTTGACTTCATTGATCTCCCGGTCGCCGCGGATCAGCGCCATGACGAGGTCGTCGTCAGCGCGGAAGACCATTGTCTTGATCGTGTCTGCCGGGGCGACTTTGAGGAAGTTGCAGACCTCTTCGATCGTCTTCTGATCCGGCGTGGCCACCTGCTCCACCGGCAGCGGCGGCAGACCCGGCGTCACCTGAGGTTTGCACTCGGCCTTCTCCGTATTGGCGGCGTAATCGCAGGCGTCACAATAGACGATCTCCGCCTCGCCCGATTCGGCGAGGACCATGAACTCATGGGAGCCGCCGGTGCCGCCGATGGCGCCCGGATCGGCCTCAACAGGGCGGAAGGTGAGGCCGCAGCGGCGGAATATGTTCACATAAGCCTGGTACATTTTCATGTAAGATTCATGCAAACCCGCTTCGTCGCGATCAAAGGAGTAGAGGTCCTTCATGATGAATTCGCGGCCTCGCATCAGGCCGAAGCGGGGGCGACGCTCGTCCCGATACTTGTTGGTGATGTGATAGAGCAGCATCGGCAGGTCCCGGTAGGAGGAGACGTTGTTTTTGACCAGATCGGTGATGCTCTCCTCATGGGTCGGGCTAAGGCAGAAATCGCGCTGATGCCGATCTTTCAGACGGAAGAGTTCGTCGCCATAGACGTGCCAGCGGCCTGACTGGAGCCAGATCTCCGCCGGCTGGATGATCGGCATCAGCAGTTCCTGTCCGCCGGCAGCGTTCATCTCCTCGCGGACGATAGCCATGATCCGCTGAAGCACCCGTTGACCCAACGGGAGGTAGTGGTACACGCCGGCTGAGGAGCGACGGATGAAGCCGGCCCGCAGCAGCAATTGATGGCTGATGACTTCGGCTTCCGCCGGTATTTCCCGCAAAGTGGGGGCAAAAAGTCGCGACATGCGCACGGTGTCGTCACACTCCACAGTATTTCTGGAGACAGTTCTCTTTTTTATGTATTACATTTTTGGTTTTTGTCTTTGCTTTGACCGCGCATCGGCATGCTTACACTGCCTATCCGCTATGCGATGCCGCGTTGCAGACAACTTTGTTCAGGGCGTACGAGACGTCATAGATAGTTTTGCCATTTCCTCTGCCCTTCAGGCGCAAATTTCACTTCCCATGAAAGTCAACTTCGCATGTCATTTGCTCCATAATCGCGATCCATTGTGAATGACACGGCGGGGCGCTACTGGGCCGGCAACTTCTCAATCTCCGCCAGCAGAGCCCCCACCATTTCGGCCTGGGAGACTTTACGGACGATCTCGCCTTTGCGAAAGATGAGACCGCAGTCGTTGCCGCCGGCGATGCCCACATCGGCCTCGCGCGCTTCGCCAGGGCCGTTGACGACACACCCCATGACAGCCACCTTGATCGGCCTCGTCTCTTTCTCCAGCGCCATCTCGACCGCCTCGGCGACGGCAGTCAGGTTGACCTGGCAACGGCCACAGGTCGGACAGGAGATCAGCTCGGGACCGCGTTTCCGCAGGCCCAACGACTTGAGGATCGCCCAACCTGTGCGAACTTCCGGCAAGGGATCGCCCGTCAGGGAGACGCGCAAGGTATCACCGATCCCCTGAGCGAGGAGAGCACCGATGCCGGCGGCTGACTTGATGATGCCGGAGCGGACCGTCCCTGCTTCGGTGACGCCGATGTGCAGCGGGTAGTCGACTTTTTCAGCCAACGACTGATAGGCCGCCAACATGAGTGGCACCGAGGAGGCTTTAAGGGAGATCTTCATCCAGGGATAGTTCTCGTCTTCGAGCAGACCGATGTGGCCAAGGGCGCTTTCCACCAAGGCCTCCGGGGTGACGCCGCCGTACTTCTCCAAGAGCCTTTTTTCCAAAGAACCGGCGTTGACGCCGATGCGAATGGGAACCTGCCGTTCCCGTGCGGCGGCCAGCACCTCCCGCACAGGAACGGCGCCGCCGATATTGCCGGGGTTGAGTCGCAGGCCTTGCACACCGGCCTTGAGAGCGCCGATGGCCAAGCGATGGTCGAAGTGAATGTCAGCGATGACCGGGACGGGAGATCCCTGGACAATGGCGGGGAGCGCCTCAACAGCCTGGGCGTCAGGGACGGCCACCCGGATGATCTCGCAACCGGCGGCAACGAGACGGCTGATCTGATCGAGTGTAGCGGCTGCGTCGCGGGTGTCCGTGTTGCACATGGACTGGACCGACACAGGCGCCCCGTCGCCGATAGGAACAGTCCCAACATAGATACGGCGGGTCTTTCGACGAGGCAGTGCAATTTCCATCGGGCTTATCCCCCCCCTAACAGTTTCAGCACGTCTTTATAAGCGATAAGCAGCATCAACCCGATCAGGAGGGCAAAGCCGATCATATGGATCATGCTCTCCTTGGCCGGGTCGATGGGCCGACCGCGCAGGGCCTCGAGACCCAGGAAGACGAGCCGACTGCCGTCCAAGGCAGGGATAGGAAAGAGATTGAGCAAGCCCAGGTTGATCGAGAGCACCGCCGCCAGCATCAAGAGGGGCATCAGTCCCACCTGCGCCGCCTTGCCGATCTCGCTGACGATCATGACAGGCCCGCCCACCTCAGCCGGCGCGGCACCGGTGAGCATCTGAAAGATCGACTGCAAAATCATGGTGGTGATGGCGACGGTGTTAACGATACCGAGCTTCAGCGATGTGAAGAGTCCCTTTTTCTCGTGATAGACCGACTGGTCATCGACGGTGATCCCGATCTGCCCGACGTTGCGCTCGGGATCGACAGACGGAACGACTTTAACATGGCGGACCGCGCCCTGGCGCTCCACCGTGAGGGTCAGTTCCTGACCGCCCCTGGGGTGGATCTCCTGGATCAGTTCTGCCCAGTTGGCGGTCGCTTTACCGTCGACTGCAACGATGCGATCACCCGGTCGGATGCCGGCTCTATGGGCCGGTTTGCCCTCCAGGACGTCGCCGATGACGTTGGAGTAGGTCGGCACGCCGATGATGGTGTAGATGTAGATGAACAGCAAAAACGCCAGGATGAAGTTCATAAAAGAACCGGCGAAGATCACCGCCGCCCGTTGCAACACTGTCTTGTTGTTGAAGTTGCCCGGATCGGACGTTGCCGCCGGAAACTGGCCGTCTTCGCCAGGCTCCATACCGGCCATGCGCACAAAACCGCCGACGGGGAGGAGGCGCAACGCGTAGAGGGTGGGTCCCCGGCGCAAGCCGAACAACCGCGGACCCATGCCGATGCTGAATTCCAGAACCCGGACGCCAACCGCCTTGGCGACGGCGAAATGTCCAAATTCATGGAAGAAAATCATCAACCCGAACACGAAGACCGAGGCCAGGAATGTGATCAAGCGGAAACCTCCCTTCCCTCTCCTACCCGTTCCGTCGCAAAGCGCCGAGCCCACGCGTCGGCTTGGCGGATCGCCGGCAGGTCCGGCTCTTTCTGCCATTCATGGGCCTCCATCGCCTCCCGGACGATGCGAGGGATATCCATAAAACCGATCCGATGGTCCAAAAAGGCGTGGACAGCCACCTCGTTGGCAGCGTTCATGACGGCAGGCAAGGATCCGCCTGTCCGCCCGGCCGTGATCGCCAGTTCCAAGGACGGAAACCGCTCCAGATCGGGCCGCCGGAAGGTCAGCGCCGCCGTCTTCGTTATGTCGAGGCGGGGCCAGCCGGTCTGCCATCGCTCCGGGTACGTGAGGGCGTATTGGATGGGCAGTCGCATGTCAGGCAAGCCCATCTGACTGAGAATGGAGCCGTCGGCAAACTCGACCATGGAGTGGACGATGCTCTGGGGATGGATGAGCACCTCGATGTCGTCAAAATCGATGTCAAAGAGCCAGCGCGCCTCGATCACCTCCAGTCCCTTGTTCATCAGCGAGGCCGAGTCGATGGTGATCTTAGGTCCCATGCGCCAGTTAGGATGACGGAGGGCGTCTTCCGGCGTGACCTGATGCAACGCTTCCAGGCTCTTGTCCCGGAAGGGTCCACCCGAGGCCGTCAGGATCAGGCGCGCCAAGCGGCGGTCCTGGCCTTGCAGGCACTGGAAGATGGCCGAGTGCTCACTGTCGACAGGCAGGATGGTCACCTCGCGGCGGCGCGCCGCTGCCATGACGAGCGGACCGGCGGCGACGAGGGTCTCCTTATTGGCCAGGGCGATCTCTTTTCCTGCCTCGATGGCCGCCATCGTCGGCCCCAAGCCGATGGCACCGCTGACGGCGGTGACGACCGTATCCACCTCAGGCAGGCAAGCCGCTTCAGCCAGACCCGCCTCACCAGTCACGACAGGGATGGGCAACCCCCGTTCCCAAAGCGCCTCGGCGAGCCGTTCCGCCGCCTCTGTTTCCATCATTGCCGCCAGGCGCGGCCGATAGATCTCGATCTGAGCAAGCAATTCTTTCCAGTTGCTGCCGGCGGCCAGGGCCTGCACAGTCAAGCGACCTTCACTCCGATCGACGACCTCCAGCGTTTGTCGACCGATGGAGCCTGTCGACCCCAAGATGGCAATCCTTTTGATCAAGCCCTTCACCTCGTTCGGAAATTCTTAAAAACCCCTGCCCGATGCATCGATAGGAGCAGCAGCACAATGGTCGGACCGATGATGACCCCGATCACACCGAAAGCCTTTAAGCCCACATAGAGGGCGGTCAAGGTGACCAGCGGATGCAAGCCGATGGAGTCGGCCACCACCTTCGGTTCAATAAACTGGCGATTGAGCACCAGGATACCGTAAAGGATGCTCAGATTGGCTGCTGCCGGAAACTGACCGGAGAGCAGTTCCCAGATGATCCAAGGCAGGAAAACGAGACCAGGCCCCAGGATCGGCAGCAGGTCCATGATCCCCGTGAGGATCCCGATGGTGAAGGCATATTCATTGTCCAGGAGATAAAGTCCGATGATCGTCAACAAACCGGTGATGGATACCAAAATGACCTGGGCGCGGACAAAACCGACAAAGGCCTCGCCAAGTTCCACGATGACTTGGCGGACCTGAACGGCCCGATCGTCAGGCACGACCTTGTAGACCAACTGGAGAATAGCCCCTTTGTCGCGGCTGAAGAAGTAGCTGGCCACCAAGCTAAAAGCTAGGATCGTGAAAAAAGACGGCAGCGACGTGATCATGTCTAAGAGATAGTTGGACCCGGAAACAGCCATATTTTTTACGGCCACGACACCTTCGCCGGCTATCCGCTCCACCGTCGTGTATATCTCCGGCGACGAATGAATCAGTTCGTAATAAGGCGCCACCGCCTTGGTCCACTCCGTGAAGGCGTTCGTCAGAAACTGAGGCGAAGGCAGGCTCGATGCGATGGTGACCATCTCGACGACGAGGCGGCTGATGATGACGACCAGGCTGACGCTGACGAGACCGAGAAAGAGCAACAGCGTCACAAAGGTCGTCAATCCCCGCGAAAGGCCTGTCTTTTTCGTTAAAAACTCAACGACTGGTTCAATCAGCAGAGCGATCATGGCCCCCAGCAGGAAAGGCAACAGGTAGACGCCCAGACGGCTGAAAACCTCCACCGTCAGGGGGAGTGCGTATTGGATGACGAAATAGGCGAGCCCGATAAAGAGGGCAATAACGGCCAGGCGCAGGAAATGGCCCAACCAGTGCTGCCAGTCGTTCATCGCAGATACTCCTCAATGAATCGCAAAAAGTAATAGGTTGCCGGCGCCGTCCAGAGGACGCTGTCGAAGCGGTCAAGGACGCCGCCGTGTCCCGGGATCAGATTCCCCGAGTCCTTCACCCCGGCGATCCGTTTCAAGGCCGATTCAGCCAGGTCGCCCAGTTGCCCCAGAGCGGAGACGATCAGGGAAAAGGGTAGCCAGATCGCCCATGAGACAGCCGGAAACCATCGTGGACCGACGACGACACCGACGAGCGCCGCTGCAAGCAGGCCGCCCAAGGAACCCTCCAGGGTCTTCTTCGGGCTGATAGGAGCCGCCAAGGGACGCTTCCCGAGGGATCGGCCGGCGAAGTAGGCGCCCGTATCGGTGGCCCAGGTCAGAAAAAAGGCGATCAACACCGCCTCGACGCCGCCGGGCAGACTGCGCAACAGGATCAGGTGGCCCAGGAGCCAAGCGATGACAAAGGCGCCGATGGAGGCCAAGGCCCCGTCGGCTGGCCTAGCCTTCGGAAAAGCCAGCACAAGTTGGAGCAGAAAGGCGATCCCGGCAGCGGCGACGATCGCTGGGAGCGGCGCGCCGCCGAAATGGGCAGCCAAGACGAGCGCCACAGAGAGGGTATAACCCAACCAAGCGGGAGGCTCCGCCTCTATCCGCCGGACCATCTGGAGGTATTCATGATAGCCGCCGACGGCAAGCACCATCACAGCGGCTGTCATGGCCCACCCGCCGGCCCAAATGACAGCGACCAGGAGCGGTACGCCGATGAGGGCGCTGACGACGCGTTTCCAGAGCATGCAGGAAGCTCCTCCTAGACTTTGACTCCACCAAAGCGCCGGTCCCGTCCCTGATAATCGACGAGCGCCTGGACCATCTCTTTCCGCCCGAAATCAGGCCAGAGGGTGGGTGTGACCCAGATCTCCGTATAGGCCGACTGCCAGAGCAGAAAATTGGAGAGCCGCAATTCGCCTGACGGCCGGATCAGCAAGTCGGGATCGGGCACATCGGCCGTATAGAGATGCCGGTTCAAGAGCGCCTCATCGATGCGCTCAGGATCGATCTGTCCATCGCGGGCCTGGCGGGCGATAGCCTTGACTGCTTCGACTATCTCGATCCGTCCGCCGTAGTTCAGGGCCACGTTAAGAATCAATTTGTCATTGTTGGCCGTATGGCGAACAGCGCGTTCTAATTCTTTCCTGGGATTTTCGGGCAATTCGGAAACTTTGCCGATAGCCCGTATCTGCACCCCTTTGTCATGGAGGGTGCCCAGTTCCCGTTGCAGGTACTCGACAAGCAGGTCAAAGAGCGCGTTCACCTCGTCAGCAGGGCGTTTCCAGTTCTCCGTGGAAAAGGCATAGACGGTAAGATAGCGAATATTGAATTCCTCACAGGTCTCCAAGACGCGGCGCAGAGACTGCACACCCGCCCGGTGCCCGGCGACGCGCGGCAATCCCCTGCGTTTCGCCCACCGACCATTGCCGTCCATGATGATGGCCACATGCCGGGGTATACGATGAGGGTCAATTTTTTGAATCAGCGCCTGCTCCGGCTCGGCATCCTTTGATCGGCCAAAGGGCCAAAACGATGGTGGCAAAAAGACCCCTCCCGTATATGTTCCCTATCTTGATAAAAAAAGCCGGGAGTGACGAACCCCCTCGGGGCCCCGAGGGGGTCTAGTCGACTCCATGGTGTGGATAGCGGCGAAAGCGCCCATAGATAACGATCAGCCGGGATGGTACCGGACGGACTTGGATGACCCGCTTTACCGAAGTGTCCACGTCGTCCGGAGCAGGTTCTGGGCCGGTAGGCTGAAAATCGGCGTCCAGGCCTCTCTCCGCCAGCGTTCGCATCGCCCTTTCCACCGTCACACCGATCAAGTCCTGTTCCAACTGTTCTAGGTCCCAAATGGCAGTCATCAGACTTCCATGATCTCCGCTTCTTTGCGCTCCGCCACCTGATCCACTTCTCTGATGTACTTGTCAGTCAGCTTCTGGATTTCCTCCTGGGCACGCTTCCCTTCATCTTCGGAGATGATGTGTTCCTTCTGCAGGTCTTTCACATCCTCGTTCGCGTCGCGCCGCAGGTTGCGCAGGATGACCCGGTGTTCCTCGGCCCGCTTCTTCACCGTTTTCACCAGTTCGCTGCGCCGCTCCTGGGTCAATTGGGGGATGACCAGGCGAATCACGGCGCCATCGCTGGTCGGCGTCAACCCAAGATCCGATTTGAGGATCGCCTTTTCGAGGGCCGGCAGGACCGATTTATCCCAGGGCTGGATCACCAACAATCGCGCCTCCGGGGCCGAGATGTTGGCCAACTGGTTCACCGGCGTCGGTGCGCCGTAGTACTCGACAGTCACCTTTTCGAGCAAGGCAGGGTTGGCCCGACCAGCACGGATATGCTGATATTCCTTGCGCAGCGCCTCAACCGTCTTTTTCATTTTATCTTCCGTCTCTTTTTTGATCTCGTTGATCATGCTACTTCCTCCCAACCACCGTGCCGATTTCCTCTCCCATGATGGCCCGTTCGATGTTTCCCGGTATTTCCAGGCCAAAGACGATCAAGGCGATCTGATTATCCATGCATAATGACGTTGCCGTCGAATCCATTACGCCAAGTCCTTGATTGAGCAGATCGATGTAGGTGAGTTCGTCGATCTTTTTCGCATCCGGATTTTTCCGCGGATCCGAATCATAGACGCCATCAACGCCGCGCTTGGCCATGAGGATAACATCGGCCTCGATCTCCGCTGCACGCAAGGCCGCAGTCGTATCGGTGGAGAAGTAGGGGTTCCCCGTTCCGGCGGCAAAGATGACGACTCGTCCCTTTTCCAAGTGACGCATCGCCCGTCGGCGGATGTAGGGCTCGGCGACCTGGCGCATCTCGATAGCCGTCTGCACCCGCGTATGGACATCACGTTTTTCCAGCGCGTCCTGGAGGGCCAGGGAGTTCATGATCGTCGCCAGCATCCCCATGTAGTCGGCAGTGGCGCGATCCATGCCCTTGGCGGAACCGGCGACGCCGCGCCAGATATTTCCCCCACCAACGACGATGGCCAATTCGACGTCACACTTCTGTTTCACATCGCGGATCTGATCGGCGATAGAATTGACCACATCGGGGTCGATGCCATAGCCCTTCGTGCCGGCCAGCGCTTCCCCGCTCAGCTTCAGGACGACCCGTTTATACTTCGGCTTCAATGGGGTGTACCTCCCCTTTTCACTTTATCCCTTCTACAAACGAAAAGAAAATCCTCTTCCCTGAAAAAAACCGCATTTACAAAAAAGAGAACACCACGTGTCCCCTTTTTTTGTATTGCTGTTTTCGCGCTTACTTGTTGATTTCGGCCATGACTTCCGAGGCGAAGTCGTCTTGGCGCTTAGCCAGGCCTTCGCCCAGTTCGAAGCGGACGAAGCGGCGTACGTTGATGTTCTCGCCGATCTTGGCCACGGCTTCCGTGATCATCTGCTGAACGGTCACGTCAGGGTTTTTGATGAAGGGCTGCTCGAGCAGGCAGATCTCTTTGAAATACTTCTCGATACGACCCTCGACCATCTTGTCGACAATCTTTTCCGGCTTGCCTTCGTTGAGGGCTTGGTTGCGCAGGATCTCTTTCTCTTTTTCGATCTGCTCTGCCGGCACCTCTTCGCGACGGACATACTCAGGCTTGGCGGCAGCGATCTGCATGGCGATGTCCTTGCAGAGGGCTTTGTAGTCATCAGTCTTGGCCACAAAATCGGTTTCGCAGTTCACCTCGACGAGGACACCGATGCGCCCGCCGCCGTGGATGTAGGCTTCGACGAGACCTTCAGCAGCGACGCGACTGGCTTTCTTGGCGGCAGCGGCCAAGCCCCGTTCGCGCAAATAGGCAACAGCCTTTTCCATATCACCATCGGTATGAGCCAGCGCTTTTTTGCACTCCATCATGCCGGCGCCGGTCCGTTCGCGCAGTTCTTTTACCATGGCTGCAGTAACCACGTTCGATACTCCTCCTATTCGTATGACCTCATTCGGGTAGTATAACCCTTCGTTAGAGCCTTTAGAAGCCTATGTAAGGGGATCGGCATCAAAAAAGGGTGACTGCGGGGTTTCCCCCGGTCACCCCTTCTGACTACTGGGCGTCCGATTGTCCTTGGTTGCCTTCCAGCACGGCGTCGGCCATCTTGGCCGTCAAAAGTTTGACAGCGCGAATGGCGTCATCGTTGCCAGGAATCACATAGTCGATCTCGTCGGGGTCACAGTTTGTGTCGACGATGCCGACCAGGGGGATTCCGAGGCGACGCGCTTCGGCAACGGCAATGCGCTCTTTCCGCGGGTCGATCACAAAAATGGCACCGGGCAACTCTTTCATGTCTTTGATGCCACCGAGAAAGCGCTCGAGCTTCTCTTTTTCATGGAGGAGCTTGGAGACTTCTTTCTTCGGCAGGACTTCAAAGGTGCCGTCAGCTTCCATTTTTTCAAGTTCGCGCAGACGGGAGATGCGCTTTTGAATCGTCTGGAAGTTGGTGAGCATACCGCCCAGCCAGCGCTGGTTCACATAGTACATGCCACAACGCTCGGCTTCTTCCTTGACGGAATCCTGCGCCTGCTTCTTGGTGCCGACAAACAGGATTTTTTTCCCTTGGGTCGCCACTTCGCGGATGAAATTGTACGCCTCATCGACTTTGCGAACCGTCTTCTGCAGGTCGATGATATAGATACCGTTTCGCTCCGTGAAGATGTAGGGCGCCATTTTAGGGTTCCAGCGCCGAGTCTGGTGTCCGAAGTGAACACCGGCTTCCAGCAACTGTTTCATCGAAATAACCGCCACAACATCCACCTCCTTCCAGGTTTTGCCTCCGGTTGCTTCATTCCCCTCCCCCACCCCGCCGTCGGGGCACCTGAGAAAAGGTCACCAACCGTGTGGAATTAACACACCGCTAAGAATGATACCATAGATGCATAGGAGAAGACAAGAGCGAAAGTCGAGATTTATCGCATCCCGACCAGGCGTTTGGCGATTTCATCTTCGGTCAAGCCAATCGGCATGGCGATGGCTCCGTCTTGGATCCGTGTGGCGTAGCCCTTTTCCACCAGGTAGCGATTAAACCGTTCCGCATCAGCGATGACGCCGCTGGCTTTCAGCTTTCTGGCTACCGTCTCTGAGGTGTCGCCGGAAGTAACTGTAATGGTCACGTTGGACGGTTCGCTTGGCGATCCTGTAGAAGGAGGCGAAAGCGCGTCATTGGAGACAACCGGTGCATCCTTTTGCCTTTGGGCCTGCGGCGAACACTCTTTCTGAGAAGCCGAGTCCGACCCCTGCGGCGCTATGACCGAGAGGGGCATCTGTTCCGGCTTGTCCGTCCCTGTCAACGTTTGCAAGACGAGACCAAAGCCGAAAAGGAGCAAGCCCAAAGCAAAAAGAACCCTCCCGTCTCTCGACCAAAAAGGCAGACGACCGGGAAAGGTTCTCTTATCTTCGGGGGTATGACCGCGGTTCACCCTCTCATGCCCTCCTACGAAGTTCACTTACCAACTGCACTTCCCCCTTGCCGAGATGAAGCAGTTGGGCGATTTCTCCATCATGTAGACCGATCTGTCGCAATTGAGGGATCAAGTCATAACGCTGGCTTTTGCTCCACTGTCGCGGCTCACCCTCTGCCAGCGATTTCAGCAGTGTTTCCGCCCCGCTTATGAGGCTGCTTGACGTAGCGGCGCGGGCGCCTTGATGCTGCAGGTATTCCCGGATGTAGACCGGTCGAAGGGGCTTGACTTTCTCGGCGACCGATGCTTCCGGCAGGACAACCTCCCGTCGGGTAGGAGATTCCTTTTGTTGAGAGGCGTCACACCCCCTGTTATCCCGTAAAGACCGCACTTCTGTCGGCAGAAACCGATTTTTAGTCTCCATTGAGGTGGTCTCTGTCCCCGGTGAGGGGGCTTCTGTCTGCAGAAGCGACCTATCCGTTTCGGCTCTCCCATCCGCCAAGGTCGACAATGTCTCCAATCTTTCGAGCAACCGGCGAGCCTCTTCCACCTTTATTTTCAGTTGATCTACCACTTCATCGCCTGTCTCCATGGCCGTAGCCAGAAGCGTCTCCATATCTCTTTTCACCAGACGGGCTTCAGCCAATTGTCTGCGCAGGGTCTCCTGCTCTATCTTATCCCGCTGATTTTGCCGCTGCAGGAATGACGATGTCAGACCGGCACCCATCAAAAGGCAACCAATCCCAGTCAACAGCGTGCCGGAATCCACAGCCGATCATCCCCCGTTTTCTTGTTAAATGGTGATGTCCAGCATCCTGCCCCGAAGCGGATCTCCTGCAGGCAAACCGTCATCACGACTGTCGTCGCGTTCCTGCTTTCCCTTCTGTTCCCCTTTTGGCTGCTGCCGCTCTTTCGAACGTTGCCGGTCCCTGATGCGTGATTCTTCCGACTGGGGCGACTGCTGCACCGTTTTCTGACGCTGTTCGGCTTGCGTCTGTGTCTGTTGCGCCACGAACTGCTGTTGCAATTCCTGAGCCTGCTGTTGCAGCTGTTGCAGCCTGCCCACCTCTGTCACCTTGGGCACGATCACCTGCATGTCGACGGGACGAATGGTCACCGACGATCACCCCCATCGTACCATGAATAGGCGCAAAGATCTAGCCGTAGGGTGTGAAGCGAAATTCCCCCTGCTCAATATAAACGGTCGTAAAATCGATGGGCTCGCGGATGCGCGTAGTGTACTGACCGATGCGGATATTGACGCCCGGGTAGAGTCGGGCCGCTACGCGGATGCGGCCTTTGGCGACCTGTTCAAACTCCGCGTCAAGGGCCGCTTTTTTTGATGACAAGGCTTCTACGTCTTTGTACAGTTGCGAATAAGCCTGTGTCAGCTTCCAGAGCAGCATGCGCTTTTCCACAGGAAGTTGTCCCTGTCGTTTTTCCCACTCTTTCAATACGTTGACGGCTTTTTCCGTTTTATCCAGGTTGACGCAGGCGTCGTTTAGTTTTTTGGCCAGTTCATTATAAGCGGCCCGTTTTTCAGGGCGGATGCCTACTTCGATCTCCGTCGCGGTGGCGTGAAGCGAACCGACGTTTTTCGCGTGGATCTCTTCTCCGGCGCGGCAACGGCCGCCGACGATAAGTCCCTTCCTGCCGCCGACAGTGATGCTTCTTCCTGCATCGACGGAGGAGTGCATGATCCCTTCGCCGACGACGATGTCCCCTCCCGCTTTGACAGTGGCGTTTTCAATGAACCGTGTGAGCACATCGCCTTTGACGGTGATGATCGATTTTTGTTGACCCTGAATCCCTTGACGGACGGTGAGGCTTCCGCCAACGGTGACAGAGCCGCCGTCGATGGAGCCCCTCACTTCCAGGTTACCTTCACAGTTGACCTGAAAACCGTAGGTGACAGACCCGTGAATGACGATAGAACCGAGAAAGTTCAGGTTGCCCGAGGAAAAGTCCACATCGCCTTTGAGTTCAAAGACAGGATCAACCTGGATCTTCTCTCCGTTAAAATAGACATGACCCGCCGTCCCTGCCATCAAGATGCATCCATCTTCGCTGAGCTGCGTGTTTTTCCCAGCCGGGATGCGCATGTCTTTGCCGGCTCGCGGCCGAATTTCCTTGCCCAACACCGTCAAACCCGCAATGCCTTCTGTCGGCGGGGTGCGGATGGCGAGGATTTCGCCGGGTTGAACGTTGCGGATTAAATTTAAATTGTAAAAATCGACCCGTCCATCCTCCAATTCGACAGGCCGAATCCGACTATCTGTATTCACTTTATAATCAATCTTGGCATTTTTCCCATCCTCTGGAGGCTTCCCAAAGGCTACGGCGACACGTTGACCTGTTTGGATCTGCGTCAGTGCATGGTTGACTTTTTCTTCGTCAATGCCATAGATGACACCAGCCTGCTCCAAAGCCTTTTTCGCTGCTTCAAGGGTGACAGCCCTTCCCCCGCGGGGAGGGTAGACGATCAGATAGGCCCGCATGCCATCACGGTCGATATCGACCTTGACCTGACCGTCACGGATGATCTCTTGCTGAGGTTCGGCGATGACAACGTTTTGTTCCATGCGATAGACCGCAGCGCGGATGACTTTCCCATCGGCGTTGCGGATCTCCCGTTCCTTTACCTCCTGTAAGACCTCCTCTACCGTTACCGCTCTTCCCTTGCCGACAGGCGGATAGACAGAGAGTACAACGCCCTCCGAACGGTACTCGATCTGGAAACAGCCATGACGGTCTTCGGAAACCGACGAATTGTCCGAAACAACATCCACGTTAGAACCGCTCACACCCTCACCTCCGGGAAACCCGATTCGTCAACCCGTTCAAAATATCTTCTTCTTTTGCCTCGCCAACTGACCTCGCAATCGCAAGATGGCTTTCGTGTGCAACTGGGAGATCCGCGACTCCGACACGCCGATGACAGCGCCGATCTCTTTCAATGTTAGACCCTCATAATAATAGAGGGCGATCACCGTGCGTTCTTTCTCTGGAAGCTTGTCGATGGCCTGAGCCAGCAGTAGACGAGTCTCTTCAAATTCCAAGGCAGCTGTCGGTTCTTCCACCTGCTCGTCAGCCAGCGAATCGATCAGGCGAACGGGATCTCCCTTGTCCGAATCGGTGAGCCAGTATTCGTCCAGGGACATGATGGTCGTCGCTTGGACATCCTGCAACAATTTGGCAAACTCATTCAAGGTCAGCCCCAGCGCTTGGGCAACCTCTTCATCGGTGGCCTCCCGTCCCAGCCGTTGAGACAACGTGGCATAGGTTTTTTCCAACTCCCGCGTTTTTTGTCGCACCGACACAGGTACCCAATCCATCGCCCGCAGACCGTCCAGCATGGAGCCGCGGATGCGCGCAATCGCATAGGTTTCAAACTTCAAGCCCCGAGCCAAATCAAACTTCTCTATCGCATCCATGAGACCAAACACACCGTAACTAATCAGGTCTTCCCGTTCCACATTAGGTGGGAGGCTGATCGCTAACCGGCCGGCGACAAACTTCACCAGAGGGGCATAAATCAGGATCAGTTCCTCGCGAGCGGCCGGATCCTTATGGTCTTTATAAGACGCCCAAAGGGGACCTGTTCTCGCAGTGTCTTTCGCCGGTATAATTATCGTCTCCACCTACCCCGGTCCTGAAATGAATGTTGGAATAGGATCCGGTCAGTCATCCAACTGCATCTTCCGCACGATTTCCGCAGCCCGTGAGGGATCATCGGCCAAGAGTCGGTCCAGATCCGCTTCAATCTGTCCAGGCACAAAGGGGTTCATCGAAGCAACCTGGACATCAACCAAGTTTCCCTTAGGCGCCTCAGCCCCTGACCCGGAAGGATTCTTCTCTTCTGCATGATCCTTGAGGATGCTATCCAGGTAATAGACGATAAGAAAAGTCAAGGCACCGACAACAAAGGCGGCGCTAAAACTGCGAGTCAGAAGAGCCATCCAGGAAACGGAGGCGCTGAGGGCGATGCCGGCAGTAAGCAGCCAGATGAATGTGGCAAAGGCGACAGGTATCCAAATTTTTGCCCCCCCCAATGTCCTTCCTCCCTAAACCGCCTTTTCGCCACGGTCGATGGTGCGAATATGCAATTTGCCTGTCATCGTATCCAGTTCAATGGTGCGTCCGAAATTGCCCCCCGTCTCCCGAGCCAAGAGCGGAATGTTTTCCTGCTTCAGCCGCAGAACGACAGCCTCGGCGTTGCGTTCGCCGATACGCATCACATCTGAGGCGCCGGGGAAGGAAAACATTTGCGCGCCTCCGGCAATTTTCGCGACCAGGCGACTTTTTATGGCGCCTAGTTTGATCATCTCTTCCAAAAGGACGGGGATCGCCGTATCGGCAAATTTGGCCTTGTTTTCGGAACTACGAGCCTGGGTGGATGCAGGCAGCATGATATGGGCCAGTCCTCCGACTTTGGCAACGGCATCATACAAACATATTCCAATGCAGGATCCAAGACCTGAAGTCATTAAGTTGTCTGGCGCCTTCGCTGCCTTCAGGTCGGCCATGCCCACCTTGATCAGCATGCCTCCATCATCCCTTCACACCTGAAGCCGCCATGAACGGGCATGAACCGACGTTCATGGGGCGGCAAGCGATGTTTCGATTCCTGCCGCGATTTACCCCTCTTCCGCAGCGGCGAGATCGATGACTTTTTCCAGATTGACGAGAATCAACAGCCGCTCACCCAGTTTGCCGACACCATGGATGAAATCAAGGTCGACGCTTCCGCATAGACCGGGCGGCGGTTCGACAGCAGTGGAAGGGATGCGCGTCACTTCCGACACACCGTCGACGATGATGCCCACGGTGATTTCTTTGACTTTGACGATGATGATCCGCGTTCGATCGGTCGTCTCCCGCGGAGGCAGTGCGAACCGTTTCCGCAGGTCGATCACAGGAACGACATTCCCGCGCAGGTTGATGACGCCTTCCACGTAAAAGGGGGCTTTGGGCACCCGGGTGATGTTCAGTAATCGGTCGATCTCTTGCACGTAATGGATGTCGACGGCATATTCTTCACCAGCCAGGGTGAATGCAACCAGTTGACGCTCATCGGGAAGATCCTTTTTTTCCACGGCCCTCACCTCCTAAAACAGTGTGCCGACGTCGAGAATCAGAGAAACGTGGCCGTTGCCCAGGATCGCCGCCCCGGCAATGCCGCTGATGCCTTGCAACAGCTTGCCGGGCGATTTGATGACGATCTCCTGTTGTCCGATCAAGGAGTCGACGATCAGGCCGGCTTTCTTTTCCCCCTTGCGGACGACGACCACATAGAGCTCTTCCGGTGCCTCAGCTGCTTTGGGCACTTCGAGGACTTTGTCCAGACGGATCAGGGGAAGCACATTCCCGCGCAGCAGGACAACCTCCTGGCTCTGCACGTTTTTGATCTGCCCGGGGATGATGCTCGTCGTTTCGTCGATGGTGCCAAGGGGAATGGCGTAGATCTCGTCGCCCACATTGACCAGCAGGGCTTGGATGATGGCCAAGGTCAGCGGCAGTCGGATTTTGAATTTTGTTCCCGCATTCAGTCTCGTTTCGATCTCCACGGAACCGCTGAGCGATTCGATCTTGGTCCGTACCGCGTCAAGACCGACGCCGCGGCCGGACACGTCAGACACCTTTTCCGCTGTTGAGAAGCCTGCCAGGAAGATCAGGTTAAGAGCGCCTTGATCATCCAACTGTTCCGCCTCTTTGACGGTGAGCAGCCCTTTTTGAATCGCTTTGGTCCGCAGCACCTGCGGATCCATGCCCCTGCCGTCGTCTTCTACCTCGATGATGACGTTGTTCCCTTCGTGTTTGGCCACCAGGCGGACGACCGCTTCGACAGGTTTTCCCTTTTGCCGACGAACATCAGGCATTTCCACGCCGTGGTCGATAGCGTTGCGGATCAAATGGACTAAGGGATCGCCGATTTCGTCGATGACGGTGCGGTCCAATTCTGTCTCTTTGCCCTCGACGATGAGGTTGATCTCTTTCCCCAGCTCTTTCGCCAAGTCACGCACCATGCGGGGAAAGCGGTTGAAGACCTGTTCGATGGGCACCATGCGGACTTTCATGACCACGTTTTGCAGGTCTGTGGTGATCCGGTCGATATGCTCGATGGTCTCATTCAATTCGGTGAGGTTGCTCGTCGTGGAGATCTGTTCCAGGCGCGTTTTGTTGATGACCAGTTCACCGACGAGGTTCATCAGATTATCCAGGCGTTCGATATCCACACGGACCGTCTGGCTGCCCTTCGTCTTGCGCACCTCCTGGGCCCCGGGACCGGCGGTCGGACGCGCTTTCTCGGAGGCGGAGGGATCACGCGCCATTACAGCGTCCTGTTCTGTCTCGGAATGGGCAGCCACGTCGGTTTCCTGTCCTTCCTGGATGCGCACATCGCCGATGTTGAGCGGCGTGATCGCCTTGACACGCACTTCAGCGATAGAATCAAGGGTCTTGCGGACGCTCACCTCATCCTGGCGAGTGACGATGACCACTTGAAAGGAGGTGTCGAATTTTTCATCCTCCAACTCCTGAGCCGAAGGCACCGACTTGATAATCTCGCCGATTTCCTCCAGGTTGCGAAAAACCATGTATGCCCGGGCAGATTTCATCACACACCCAGGCGCCAACTCCACTTGAATATGGTATGCACTGAAATGTTTCCGCTGTGCTTCATGGAGCAATGTAAGATCGTACTGGTTGATTTCGAAAGCGTTGAGGACTTCCGGTCCGCCCAGGACCGGAAGGGTCACCTCTTCCGTTTGTTTCGGTTCACTCACGCCAACCGCCCCCGCTTTCCTCACGTTGGTCGCGGCGTCCACATCGGCCAGTTGACCTTGACCTGCTTTGCGCAGTTGGACAACCAGTTCTGAGATGTCCCTATTCCCTGCCTCACCGCTGCTGATCGCTTCCACCATGCTCTCCAAGGCGTCGAGGCAGCGAAAAAGCAGATCGACGATGGCGGTGTTCACGTTCACCTGGGATCCTCTAAGCACAGACAGGACATTCTCCATCTCATGGGTGAGTTCGGCGATGCGTTCAAAGCCCATTGTCGCCGACATACCCTTTAAGGTATGGGCGGAACGAAAGATCTCGTCAAGGATCGCCAACTCCTGCGGGTTGTCTTCCAACTCCAGTATTTTTTGGTTGAGCGCCTGCAGATGCTCTCGAGACTCCTCCATAAACATGTCCATGTATTGTGACATATCCATCTCGATCTTCACACCTCCATAGTTGCCAAACTATCTGTCCTGCAATGATTTTACTATCTCATCGGCGACGCCGGTTAGGGGGACTACCTTGTCAACACAGCCTGATTCGATGGCCACTTTCGGCATCCCGAAAACCACACAAGTCGAGGCATCCTCCGCAATCGTACGTCCCTGACGACTCTTGATCATCTTCATTCCTTCCGTCCCATCTCCACCCATCCCGGTCAAAATTACTCCCACCATATGAGACCAGAATTGCTGGGCAACGGAGAGCATCATCACATCCACAGCCGGTCTATGTCCGCCTACGGGCGGTTCCTGAGTCAATTTCACCCGGAGTGTCCGTCCAGCGCCTGGCTGTTCCGCCATGGTCACCTTGAAATGATAGTCGCCCGGCGCGATATAGACGACACCCGGTTGAATCTCTTCGCCGTCTTGAGCCTCTTTCACCTTCAGGACCGATGCGGCATCGAGACGCTCCGCCAGCGAGCGGGTGAAGCCGGGAGGCATGTGCTGTACGATAAGGACAGCCGCGCCGAGATCGGCAGGGAGTTTGGGAATGACCTCATAGAGCGCCTTTGGACCGCCTGTAGACGTGCCGATCAACACCAGTTTATTCAGCCGCTGTGAGCCTATCGCCGGAGGCGTTTTGGCCCGAGCGACCGGCGCTGAAACCTGAACCGGCGCGGGTAGAACCGATGGGATTGTCGCTGCCGACGGTGGAGAAAGCGGTGGCTTCAGCGTTCGGAAATCAACTGCCCGACTTCGAACTTTAGCGATGGCTGCTACTTTTAATTTGCTGATCAATTCCTGGCGGACCTTGTGGATATCGAGGGAGATGGCGCCCGATGGTTTCGGGACAAAATCGACAGCCCCTTTTTGTAACGCCTGCATAGTGGCGTCAGCGCCCTGCTGGGTCAAACTGGACAGCATGACGACCGGCATCGGTCGGGAGGCCATGATGCGTTCCAAGGTGGTTAGGCCATCCATGACAGGCATTTCCACATCCAGGGTAAGCACATCAGGAGACAATTGGCCGATCTTTTCTAAGGCATCCTGCCCGTTGCGCGCAGTTCCCACGACGACCATACCCGGTTCGGCAGCAATCATATCCGATATCACTTTGCGCATAAATGCGGAATCGTCGACAACCAACACTTTGATCTGCGGCATACGATCACTCCCGGACTTTTCTGCCGTCTCTTTGTTTTTCTTCCACGCAGGCTAGTTTTTTTCCTGCCTGACCTGCTTTACCGAAAAAAGCTTTTCATCTGTTGAAACAATCGGGTGATTCCCCCTCCTGTTTCGGGTCTTACCGGCAGGCTGCAGAGGGTTGCCGCCAACCGCGAAAGGGCCAAAGATGCCGGGGAGTAGGCATTTTGCAAATAGAAGGGCATCTGGGACTTGACCGCTTTCGGTACCGATGGATCATCGGGAATCGTGCCGACGATCAAGATGTCTCGCTGCAAAAACTGGGAAACAGCCTTGGATAATTTTTTTGCCACCATGTCGCCTTCTTTTTCATCGTCGACACGGTTGATGACCACGGAGATCGGCTTACCTCGTTGCAAGGCATCGACTGACTTGATCAAGCCGTAGGCGTCGGTGATGGCCGTAGGTTCCGGGGTGGTGACGACCAGCAGTTCATCAGATGCGAGTATATAGGAGAGAACGTTCCGGGAAATGCCAGCGCCCGTATCGATCAGAAAAATGTCGGCAGTACTCTCCATCACAGACAATCGGGAAATAAAATCATCCAATTCCTTGGCGCTTAAATCGGCCAGTTCGGCAACGCCTGAACCGCCGGAGATGGTCTGGATCCCTTTTGGTCCAGTAAAGACCACCTCATCGAGTGTCTTCGCCCCGCGGATCACATGGTACAGGTTATAAGGAGGTACCTTCCCTAAGATCACGTCGATGTTGGCCATACCCATGTCGGCGTCAAGGATCATGACCCGCATCCCGTAATCGATCATGGCCAGACCGAGATTCAGCGTCAGGTTGGTCTTGCCGACACCCCCCTTTCCGCTGGATACGCAGATCATCCTCGTCGCTGGTGAGTCGCCTCGAATTGTCCGTTCCGTCGTCTGCCGCATGTTGTTCATCATGATCCGCAGCTTTTCGGCTTGATCTTTCATTGGTTCGTCTCTCCATAGATCAGATTGGACAGTTTATTCGGGTCGGCGACCTCCATATCATCGGGCACGTTCTGCCCGGTGGTGATATAAGAAAGCGATTTGCCTGTTCTATGAATCAAGTTCAGGATAGAACCATAATGATTCGTCTCATCAAGCTTCGTAAAAAGGTAGCGGTCGATATTCATCCGAGAGAAGCCCTCGGTGATCTGGAGCAAATCCTTGAATTTTGTCGTAGCCGACAACACCAGGATGGAGTGGCTCGGTTGACTCTGTTCCACATAGGCAGCCAATTCTTCCAACTGGCTGTCGTTCTTGTGGCTCCGCCCTGCCGTATCCACCAAGAGCAGTTCCTTATCCCGGTGACGTTCGATAGCGGAACGCAGCGCCTGGGGCGTGAAAACGACATCAACGGGAACGCCGATGATGTCACCGAAGGTCTTTAACTGTTCTACTGCGGCAATCCGGTAGGTATCGGCTGTGATCAATCCCACTTTGCGCCGGTTGACGATGGAAAAGGTCGCTGCCAGTTTGGCGATGGTCGTTGTCTTCCCTACGCCGGTAGGACCGACCATCATGACGACTTCCTGGCTTTTGCCAGAGTCCGGTAAAAAAATCGGCCGAGGTTGTCCTAGAATAGACGCCAACTGAGCCAACACGAGCCGGCGCACTCGCTCGGGATTCCAGCCATTTTGTCCGTCGTTGCCTTCGAAGATCTGCCGTATGATCTGACGAGCCAAGGCCTCGTCGACCTCATTTTCTCGCAGACGTTTGAAGGCCATATACAGTTCGACGGGAAGGGTTGCCTCCCCTTCGTGCAGTCGTCCGAGGATCTCGCCCATCAACATTTTTATCTGTTTGAGCTCTGTGTCTATGACGCCCTGGCTGCTTTTTCCTTCCGATTCACTTTTTTTTACGATCTCCCCTCCGGTCGCCAACCCCGCGCCGGCGATCACGTCGTCGGGGCGAAGGGTACCGCCGGAGCGAGAGGCGCCGGCAGGGTTAGCGAGCGGTAGGCGCCTCAAAGGCTCGCCCTTTCCGGGCAGTTCGCCAGGTCGAAGCAGTCCCTGGGGCTCGTTGGCTCGGGCAGGACCGACAGATTCACGTGAAGCAGCCTCCCGGGCGATGACGGCGCTGTCTTCCACCGCACCGGTGATTTCCACCATCTCTCGGGCGAAGAACCCCAAGATGCCACCCTCTTTGATCTTCCGGGTGTGGAGGATAACGGCATCTTTGCCCATTTCCTGTTTCATTTTGTTCATGGCTTCCTGCACCGTCGGCGCGACGAATCGTTTGACCCGCAAGACTTACTTCACCATCCCAATCGTCTGTACTTGCAGTTGGGTGCCGATCTCATTGTAAGACAGAACAACCAGATGAGGTACAACCCGCTCGGTCATGCGTTTGAAGTAAAGGCGAACAATAGGTGCACAGAGGACCACCGGTTGATAGCCCATTTGGGATACTCGCTCTACCTCCGAAGAAAGGGCGGAGAGTATCTGCTGCGCCTCCATCGGATCGATGGCCAGGTAGGTGCCCTGCTCCGTTTGCTGGATCGCTTCCCTGATCCGGTTCTCCAGCGAAGGGTCCAGAGAAATGACCGCCAATTCGTTCGTGCCCGGAACCAGATAGGGTTTGACGATTTGACGGGCCAAAGCCTGGCGGGCATACTCGATCAAGACATCGGGGTCCTTAGTGATGCGGGCATGGTCGGCCAGCGTTTCCATGATGGTGACCAGGTCGCGGATGGGAACGCGTTCCTTGAGCAATCCGGCCAGGATCTTCTGCACGTCGCCGAGGCTGAGGAGATCGGGGATCAGTTCGGATACGACGGCCGGGTGGGTCTGCTTGACATGGTCGACCAGGGTCTGCACATCCTGGCGGCCAAGGATTTCGTGGGCGTGGGTCTTGATCACTTCCGTCAGATGGGTGGCGATGACGCTCGGCGGATCGACGACGGTGAAGCCGGCCAATTCAGCCTGATCGCGCATCTGTGCGGTGATCCACTTGGCGGGAAGTCCAAATGCCGGTTCTTTGGTGTCGATTCCCGGTATGGAACCGTCATCGAAACCGGGCGCCATGGCCAGATAATGGTCGGGCACCAGTTCGCCGCCAGCCACTTCAACACCTTTGATCTTGATGGAATAGGCGTTGGGCTTCAGCTGCATATTATCTCGCAGGCGGATGGGGGGGACGACAAGTCCCAATTCCAGGGCGCACTGACGCCGGATCATGATGACGCGGTCAAGCAGATCTCCCCCCTGCTGGGTATCGACAAGGGGGATCAGGGCATAACCCATCTCCAGTTCAAGAGGATCCACATTGAGCAGAGAGATGACGTTCTCCGGTTTTTTGATCTCCTCGATCTCCTGCTCCTGGGCTTTCTCAATTTCGGCGACAGCCGTAGCTGCTTTGACACGGGTCATCTGATAACCGAGAAAGGCAAGAAAGGCGCTCATAGTAAAGAGCGGAAAAGGCGGGAGGCCGATCACCCCCAGCAACGCGAGCACCCCTGCCCCGATGTAGAGGATGCGGGGACGACCAAACAGTTGCCCAGTTAGATCCTGTCCCAGGTTCGAATCAGAGGCAGCCCGGGTGACGATGATACCGGTGGCTGTTGAGATGAGGAGCGCTGGGATCTGTGTCACCAAGCCATCGCCGACAGTCAGAATCGTATATTTCATGGCCGCTTGGCTGACGGAGAGGTTCTTTTGCAGCACCCCGATAAAAAAGCCGCCCAGGATGTTGACAATCAAGATGACGATGCCGGCAATGGCGTCACCCTTGACGAACTTCGTCGCGCCGTCCATGGCGCCGTAAAAATCGGCTTCGCGCTGGATATCGCGCCGGCGTTTTTTGGCTTCCGCTTCGTTGATCATGCCCTGGTTCAGGTCGGCGTCAATAGCCATCTGTTTGCCGGGCATCGCGTCAAGGGTGAAGCGAGCCGCCACCTCGGCCACCCGTTCTGCGCCCTTAGTGATGACGATAAATTGAATGATGACAAGAATGACGAAGACGATGAAACCGACGATAGGGCTGCCGCCAAGAACAAAGCTGCCAAACCGTTCGATCACCTGTCCCGCATAGCCTTCCAGCAACACGAGACGCGTCGACGACACGTTCAAGGCCAGCCGAAAGAGTGTCGTGATCAGAAGCAGCGTAGGAAAGACGGAGATCTCCAGGGCGCCTTCCACAAACATCGTAGCCAGCAGGACCAACATGGCGATGGTGATGTTGAAAATGAGCAACATATCCAAAAAGACGGGATTCAAGGGGATGATCATCATGATCACGGTGGCCAGGATGGCGACGGCCACAGCGAGATCGGTATAACTGATGGCGCCGTTCTTGGTCTGCGGCGCAGCCATGGACTCACATCCTTTCCGGTCCCTTCCGATTCTCCCTTAACGAAAATCAGGCTCGTTTTTTCTTCAGACGATAAACGAAGGCAAAAACCTCAGCGACCGCTTGAAACAGTTCGGCAGGGATTTCTTGACCGATCTCCACGGCACGGTACAAGGTCCGGGCCAGCGGTTTATCCTCCACCAAAGGTATCCCGTGGTCTTGCGCCACCGCTCGGATCTTCAAGGCCACATAATCCTGTCCTTTGGCGATGACGACAGGAGCAGTCATGCTTCCGCTTTCATATTTTAGCGCCACGGCGAAGTGTGTCGGGTTCGTGATCACTACGTCGGCCTTGGGAAGTTCCTGCATCATCCGGCGCATGGCCATTTCGCGCATGCGCTGTTTGATCTTGCTCTTGATCTGGGGATCCCCTTCTGCCTGCTTAAACTCATCCTTCACTTCTTGTTTCGACATTTTCAGTGATTCTTCATGCTTATACCATTGATACCCGTAGTCCAGGGCAGCGACAAGGAGCAGCAGCACAGCGACCCGAAAACCGACATCGTAGGCGACTTCGGAAATGGCTGCTACCGCTGTTTGAACATCCATGCCGAGAAGCTTGGGAAAGAGATGCAGGTGCTTGACCACCGCAGAATAGGCCACATAGCTGATGACAGACACCTTAAGAAGCGATTTGACCAATTCGACAAGCGAACGGCTAGAAAAAATATTCTTCAGACCGGCAATGACGTTCAGTTTTCCCCAGTTCATTTTCAAGCCTTCTGAAGAAAACAAAAAACCTACCTGCAGGTAACTGGCCAACAGGCCAGCCGCCATTGCGGCCAGCATAAAAGGCGCAATCATCAGCATGGTCCGTATCGCGATGGTTGTGCCCGTCGTGATTACCGAGACCGGCGTCACTTCCTCCAAGGTCACCGTCCCCAAGAGGTAGACCATCATGCGCTCCATGCCGTCCATCGTCTGGACGCCGAGACTGCGCAAGGCCAAAAAGCCGAAAAGCAGGATGAGGGCTGTGTTGACCTCCTGACTTTTGGCCACCTGGCCCTTCTTGCGGGCTTCTGAGCGACGTTTTGCAGTCGGTTTTTCTGTTTTTTCACCGGCAAACCACTGCAAGTCCCACTTCAACATCGGCTTCATCCCTCTTTTTTTGAAGCCCTTTTTTATAGCGATTTTATGGGCTGAGAATCCGCAGGAAATCGGACACTTGGGTAAAACTCAGAGTAAACAGACGGTTTAATCCATCGATATAAAAGGGGAGCGTAATCCATAAGAAGGCGACGCCCACGATGATTTTCAAGGGAATGCCGATGACGAAAAGGTTCATTTGCGGTACCGTCCGTGAGACAAGACCCAGGGCGATGTCGTTGATCAGGATGATGCCGATGATCGGCATGGCCAACTGAACGCCGATCAACAACACCCCGGAGACGAGACGGACGATAAAGTCGGAGATGCTTCCTGCTAAGGCGAGGCTGAAGGGACTGCCCGCCGCCGGCAGGATGCGGAAGCTGTCAGCGAGCACCTGGATCAATAGGAGATGACCGTCAAAAATGACGAAAATCAATAAAGCGAGGATCTGCAAAAACACACCGGTCATGGGAACCTGGGCGCCCCAGAGAGGATCGATGATATTGACGATCCCAAAGCCGAGTTGAATATCGATCAGGTGGCCCGCTGTCAAAATGGCGGCAAATAGGAGCTGCAGGATAAAACCGATGGCAAGGCCCAACAAAAGCTCTTGCGCCACGACGATGACATAGCCGAACAACTCCTGCGGGGGAACCGGCAAGGCGCCGTCCGGCATGGACAGAAAGAGGATCAAGGCGATCATGAAGGAGAGTCCGATCTTCGCCAGGTTATTGAAACCGGGAAAGTTGAAGACCGGCGCCAAGACCAAGATGCCGGCCACCCGGATCATCATCAGGAGCAGCACATCCAAATGATTGAGCATGATGTTGATGACCGCTTCCAATGTTGATTTCCTCTCCCGTAATTATCGAATGAAGGTGTAGGTGTTCAAAGAGCCCAGCATCTGATCGACATATTTCATCATCGCCTCCAACATCCAAGGGCCAAAGAGGAGAATGACGACGAGGACGGCGATGATCTTCGGTACAAAAGTGAGCGTCGCTTCCTGAATCTGAGTGGTCGCCTGAAAAACGCTGATCACCAGACCGACAAGCAAGCTGGCGCCCAGGAGCGGCGCAGAGATCAGCAAAACGGCGGCCAAGGCGTCGCGCCCCAATTGGATCACCAGTTCCGGTGTCACAGCCATCCTCCTCTTCGAACGTCATTGGTAGCTGAGGATCAAGGAGCGGACGATGAGGTACCATCCATCCACAAGCACAAAAACGAGCACCTTAAAGGGCAGGGAGATCATCATCGGCGGCAACATCATCATCCCCATCGACATAAGCACAGATCCGACAATCATATCAATGACAATAAAGGGCAGGTAGATGACGGCCCCGATCTGAAAGGCTGTCTTCAATTCACTCAGAATGAATGCCGGAATCACAACCTTGATAGGGATGTCCCGGTACGTTTGCGGCTGTTCCATGTCTGACATATTGACGAACAAGGCCAGATCTTTTTCCCGGGTCTGCTTCAACATAAACTCCCGCAAGGGAGTGGACGCCTTTTCCAGCGCCTGCTCCTGCGAGAGAGTGCCGGCTAGGTAAGGCTGTAAGGCTTGATCATTGATGGCTGACCAGGTGGGCGCCATGATAAAAAAAGTTAAGAATAAGGTCAAACCGATCAGCACCTGGTTCGGCGGCATCGTCTGCAAGGCAAGGGCTGTTCGGGTAAAGTGGAGGACGACGATGATACGGGTGAAACAGGTCATCATGATCAGGATCGACGGCGCCAGCGACAGAATGGTCAATAGGAAGAGGATCTGCAGGCTTGTCGAAACCTCTGTCGGATTTTCCGTCGATTCGACACCGAAGCTGACTGTCGGTATCTGCAAAGGCGCAGCCAGCGCAGGCGTCACCCAGTAAAAGATTGCCAATAATAAAACCAATAAAATGAAGCCTCGGCCATAGGAGGACTTCACAGCTTGTCCTCCCCTTCCCTATCGGGTTCTCTTCTTCTCTCCCGTAGCGCATGGAGTCGTTGAATCTGTTTCGTCATTTCCGCATGGAAGGACGGAACTGGATCAGATTGGCGATTGCTCTTGCCCAGCAGACCACTGAGAAGATCGATCCCCCATGCCGTCGGAGCTTGGCGCTCCTCTTTTTGAACCTGTCGCAGCGCCTCAATGACCTGGGCATCGGTGATTTCCATGATCGGTTGAACGGAATGGTCGGTAACGCCGATGACGAAGATCTTTCCCGCAATATCGGTGACTACGAGGTTTTTGTTCGGCGCCAGGCTAACCTGGTCTAACACGGCCATCCAATTTCCCTGTCCGGCCGTCTGCTGTTTCTTTTTCCAGAACTTTACGACAACCCAGCCGGTGATCCCTACCAGGAACAGCGTGCCGAACAATCGAATAAGCAGGTCTCCTGTCGACACAGGACCCCGTTTTTGTTCAGTTTCGATCCGTTGCGTATAGGTCTGGTCTAGGATGCTTCCCGGCGCCGCATCCGCCGCCGTTAAAACCACGGGAAGAGACAGCAGGAACGAAAGGATCCCAAAAAACACCAGGCCGCCGATGATCCGGCGGCCAATACGCCGACTGTAGTTCATCCTCATCTCCCACTTGTTGTTCAGGAGAGCCTGATTGAGCAACCTTTAGGCTAAGGCCTTGCGGACAGCCTCCAGGACTCGGTCCGGCTGGAAGGGCTTGACGATAAAGTCTTTGGCGCCGGCTTGAATAGCATCGATGACCATCGCCTGTTGACCCATGGCGCTGCACATGATGACGCGGGCATTCGGATCGACCTGGCGGATGGCGCGAACAGCGTTAATACCGTCCATTTCTGGCATGGTGATATCCATGGTGGTCAAATCAGGGCGAAATTCCTTCCATTTTTCTACAGCCACAGCGCCGTTTTCCGCTTCAGCGACAACCTGATATCCGTTCTTAGTCAGGATATCCTTGATCATCATGCGCATGAAAGCCGCATCATCTACAATCAGAATCCGGTTTCCCATTCTCCATCATCCTCCGTTTATTGTAAATTGCCTATCCTTTCGATGGGACTGACGATATCAGTGATCCGCACACCGAAGTTCTCATCGATGACGACAACCTCTCCCTTGGCGATCAGCTTGCCGTTGACCAATATATCGACGGGCTCGCCGGCAAGTTTGTCAAGTTCGATGACCGAGCCGGGGCCAAGATCGAGGATATCCCGGATGGTTTTTCTCGATTTCCCCAGTTCGACGGTAACCTGCAAGGGGACATCCATGATCAGCCCAAGGTTGGTTGTGTCTTTTCCGCTGCGCTGTGGCTGCAAGGGCGCAAACTGGACCGGCTGCACCGGCACGGGCGGCGCTTGCGGCGAATAGGTAGCGGCAGGTGGCTGCGAGGGATATGCCCCGGGAGGCGCTCCGTAGTACCCCGGCGGCAGGTAACCGTACCCTGGAGGGGGATACCCCGGCGGTTGGCTGCCGTATCCCGGCGGCGGGCTTCCATAACCTGGCAAGGGAGCAGCCGCCATCGGCGGTTCCATTGGAGGGTGGGAAGCCGGCGGGGGATAGGTAGCCGACGATGGCGGCGCAGCCGGAGAAGGAGCGCCAGGCGGCGGCGGAGTCGACGAAGGAGCGCTAGGCGGCGGCGCCTGCGGGCTTGCGGAGGCGGACGACATATCCCCCATCAACCCGGAGACGAGTTGTTTCGCGAAGGGAATGGGGTAGATCTGCATCAACTCGCTGTCGACAAGTCCTTCGATGACCATCCGGAAGGATACTTTGATCACCGGATCCACATCTGGACGGGGTAGCTTTTCACTGGCAAAGTCAATGGTGTTTAACATCGGTGGTGAGATATCGATCTTTTTCTGCAACATGGTGGCCATGGAGGTGGCTGCCGAACCCATCATCTGGTTCATCGCCTCTGAAATGGCACTGAAGTGGATCTCGTTCAATTCCGCTGGCGGTGACATGCCGTCTCCACCCATCATCAGATCGACGATGATCGCCACATCAGATTCGCGGATGATCAGCACATTGTTGCCTTCCAATCCGGCAGTATAAGTCACATCGACGACGACAAAGGGAGAGGGATAGTCTTTTTGCAGCGCCGCTTTAGTCGTCACGTAGACGCGGGGCGTCGTAATGTCAACTTTTTTCCCCAATAGAGGCCGTCTAGAAAATAAGCAAATTCCTAGCCAGCCCTTGCAAAAGCATGATTTTTTAATACAAACAGCAAAAAACTAGAGTCTTTTTATCGGTCTCACCAGCCCTTTTTGAGGATTTTCCTCAAAAAGGGCAGATCTCCCCCTTGCACCTTATGCGGCTTTTTTGAAAGCAACACCGCGTAAGGCGCTCACCTCCAACACCATGGTTGCATTCTTATCATTTCGTAGACGGTTGAGTTTTTGAAAGTTCGCCGCTAACGCGCTGAGCCGGGCGGCATAAGCCAGATTTCGTTTTCCGATACGGCGAACCCGGCGCAGTCCGTAACGGTTGACCAGTTCATTTTGCTTGGCTTCGATGCGGCTGCGAAGACGCATCTGTTCCTTATAGATTTTCGTTTGGGAGTGCTTTGCCGCCTCGAGCATGACACCATAGGCGTTGTGAATAAAAATCGTGCGCCGATGTTTCTTTTCTTTAAAACAGGTCGTGTAACGAGGGCAGTGCTTGCAATCATGGTCCTTGGCGCGAAGCACGAAGTTCTTCCCATCTGCCACTTCCGAATAGGTGGTGATGACTTTTCCTCTCGGGCAGATCAGTTGTGTTTGGTCTTCGGAAACTTGAAATCCCTCGCCCGCGAGGATATCACATTTTGTCTTTGGTGAAAGTGGCGCCACTACGTCAATGCCTTTTTCCTTGAGGGTGACACGGTCATCGCCCGCACCATAGTGGGTATCTCCAATGATCGTCGGGTTTTCTACACAATCGGTGGGAAGCTGATCCGCTAACGGCACCAGACTGGAGCCGTCATAGTCGTTGGCTTTCATGGCCTCGGCGGCGGCGATAAATCCGGAATTTCCGACTTCGACGATGGCCATCTTATACCCGCGCCATTTCGTCTTGCCCTTACAACCGAAACGGGCTTCGCTGTCTACAGCCGAAACTATCATATCTTTGACAGAACCGCCGGGGGCTATCTCAAGAGTTCCATCATCTTTCCGAATGATTCGTTCACGGAGGATACGGCAAAGCAAAAGGGCGTAATGAATGACATCGGGCTTCTTCTTCCACGAAGCCTCCGATGACTCCACGTAGGCCAGCAGTTCGTCAGCCTCGCTGACCACTTCAACAAGCCGTTCCATTTTGGCCTTATCGTCCAGGTTATGCTCTTTCACTTCCGTCACTGTTTCCAGGTAACGTACCGCCCGAGGGGCATGGGGGATTGCATGCCATGGAACACTGTATTGCTTCGCCAAAAGACGCACCAACAGGCGCATGGCTTGGCGGATCAGTTCGATGGTCGTGGGGGCACTGATGGGAGCTATGACATGGGTCGTGTCCGTTATCCAAGGTTCTTTCCCTGTCAAAACGCCCAGGTAGTACATCAACCGGATAAAGCGATCGAGATAGACCTTATCAAGTTCCTTTTGGATGAGCCGTTGCCGGTGGACGCCAAAATTGGCGTGATCAATGCCCGGTTCATCGAGGGCCATTCCTAACGCAAACTTGACCTCGATGTTCACACGTGTCTGTGCTTCCATCCCCCGGTCTGTTTCGCCCAGCATTTCCTGTAACATGCAGGCCATCGTCATCTGCCGGGCCGCATGACTGGGACGTCCGTTGTCAAGGCAATAGAGACCTGTAAAATCCTCCGGTTGTATTAATAGGGGCGCCAATTCACGAAACAGGCGAAAGACGGAATCGGCAGGCACAAGTTGGTCCCAGAGGGCTGCAAAGTCGTAAAAGCTAACTTGGGGGTCCACATCGAATCGAAACAAGGTACATCGCCTCGCTATAAACAGTCTTTGTACCTATATCCTTCGACGCGAAGAGTCAAATTCCCTTTAAATTCCACCAATTTCCATATAAAAACGTCTTGCTTTTTGCCCTCTCTTGAGGGGGTTTTTAGACAGACTCCAATAAGGTAGAAAGGGTTGTCGCCGCCGTTCCCATGGAGATATTGGCGATTTCGCCGATTACATCCTTTTCCAGATCGCTGAAGTCAGCCTCCGGTTTCGCTGTATCCTGCAGCGTTGTGGGTTCACTGGCGATGTCGACGCCTCTCAACAGGGCATCAATTTCCTCCTGGGAAAGGACGCCGCTACTCATCATCTGTCTCAACTCCTTTTTCGTAGGTCGCTGTGATCTGAATACCCAGCTTGGACCCGGAGAGGCCCGGACGCGCCAGATACTTGACCCGCTGACCGATGAGCACTTCCAGTTCGGAATCGGCACGATTGTCCAACTGAATCACGTCGCCCAGTTGCAGGTCCAGGAGTTCAGAGACGCTGAGGGTGGTGCGTCCCAACAGCACGGTGATGGGAACCAGCGCCCGTTCCAGGCGATTGCGCAGTGCCTCTAATTGTTCTGTCGTACGCTCTTTCGCCGCGTTGGAAAACCAAAAATGGGCGCTCAACTTGCTGATGATCGGTTCCAGTAATATATAAGGCAGGCAGATATTGATCATGCCCTCGACGTCGCCGATTTTGCAGGCCAGGGTGATGACGACGACCATCTCGGTGGGCGCGACGATCTGAATAAACTGCGGGTTTGTCTCGATCATCTCCAGGCGGGCTTTCACCTGGGCGATGTTGTCCCACGCCTCGGTAAAACTGTCCAGCATGCGCCGCGTCGTCCGCTGAAAAACAGATTGTTCGATTTCTGTCAAACCGCGAATCTTATCCGGCGGGTTGCCTGTTCCCCCAAACAGGCGGTCAATGACAGCAAAGGCGATATTCGGGTGGATCTCCATGATCCCGTTGCCATTTAACGGCGACATGGTGAAGATGTTGACGATGGTCGGGTTAGGAATGGAACGGATGAATTCTTCGTAGGTCAACTGGTCCAGGGATTGCACCGATATCTGGACGAGTGTGCGCAGGTTGGCGGCCAGGTAGGTCGTCAAACTGCGGCAGTAGTTTTCATAGATGACCTGTAAGGTGTGGATCTGGTCCTTAGAGAATTTATTCGGTCGCTTAAAGTCGTAAACGCGGATCTTGCTGGTCAAATCATCTTTGACATCCTCGGGGGTTACCTGACCGCTAGCGAGGGCGGCCAGGAGCGCGTCAATCTCTGCCTGGGACAGAATATCGCTCATGTCCTGCCCTCACACCTCCTGAAATCTGTCGTCTTGCTTTCAGGCAGGACTTATTGATAGACAAGTTCCTGGAAATAGACGTTGCGAAACTTGTCGGCACCGAACTGTTTGTTCAAGGCGACCAGTATGTCTTTCTTGACTTTTTCCTTGCTCTCAGTAACTTGGAAGTCCTCCACCGTTTTGGCGCTGAGGATATAGAGGATCCGGTCGCGGATGACCGGGAGCTGTTCCTTCAATTCGGCCAGCTTTTTCTCATCCTTTTTCTCCTCATTCAGTTCAAGGATCACCTTGGCTTTCAGAAAGCGCTTTCCGCCGGGGTCTGCCAGATTGGTCGTAAAGTCGCCGGCCTCAAAAAGAACCCCCACCGTCTTTGGTGCAGCGGCCTTTGGCGTGTGGTCCGATACTGCGTCCGGGCTGATAAAGAACTTGAATACGGCTACAGCGATGATGGCCGCCGCCACCAGCACGGCAACGGCGATGAAGATCAACTTCATGTTCAACGGTTTCTTTTGGGGCGCGTTTTCGGTTTCAGCCATTCCGGAAAAACGCTCCTTCCTTGGCTAGGGTGTAAATACATATGCAGGCGTTGCCTGACCTAATTATACATTCATTCGAGTTCTTCCTGCTAGCTCCTTCTTTTTGTCAGCGCCTCATCGATGTTATCGTCAAGGCAGGCGTTGTGACAGGCGCGACGGTAGGCGATCACCTTCTCCACCACCTCATCGGGCTTTTCCAATACGACGATCTTCTTGCCTGTCGTTAAGGTGATGATCGTATCCGGAGTCGCTTCCACCTGTTCGATCAATTCCGCGTTGATCACCAGTTCGCTTTGATTCAGTCGCCTGACTTTGATCATCGCCCCGCCCTCCATTGTCAATGAAAAAGAACGGGCGGGACACCCGCCCGTCATGGACTATCGTTTCAAGTTGACCAGTTCTTCCAGCATGCTGTCGGAAACGGAGATGATCCGGCTGTTGGCCTGGAAGCCGCGCTGGGTGGTGATCATGTCGGTAAACTCCTGGGACAGATCCACATTAGACATCTCCAGCGCCCCCGGGGTGATGGCGCCGCGACCGCCGACAGCCGGCTGGCCTGTTTTCGGCTCGCCCGAGTTGTTCGTGCGCGTGTACAGGTTGGAGCCTGCCTTGAACAAACCAGCAGGGTTGGAGAAGGTGGTCACAGCGACCTGAGCCATTTTTCGATTCTGTCCGTTCGAGTAGGTGCCTGTCAACACACCCGCCGCGTCGATGGCATAGCTCTTCAAGTCGCCATCGGCGTAACCGTTTTGGCTAAGCTTATCGATCGTCGTCTCTGAATTGAACTGAGTGATGGCGTGCAGGTCGAGGTAGAGCTTGGTATCTTTTTTTACATCAGGAATTTCAAATTTAGCCGTATAAGTACCATTAGGCATTGCGCCAATATCATCGACACCCAGGCCGGGAAACTTAAAGTCAACACTATCAGAAACTTGAAAGCTCTTAAATAAACCATTGGTGCTGAATAGCATCGTCCCAATAATATAACCATTGGCCGTAGTTATTTTTTTGCTCTGTGGATCTTCTGTAGTAATTCGGGCCGAAACCTGCCATGTGTTTGGTGTGGTCGCATTGCTGACATTTTTGAACGTCAGCACAAGGTTGTGCTTGCCGCCTCTTGAATCATAGATCTCTATCGATTTTTGTATTGGCTTAGCACTGGCCTGTAAGCTATACAGATTTTTATTAAATTCAACCCTATTCGTCGCTGAAGCTGTCATCTGCAGTTTATCCTTAATATTGATCGGCACAGGATCCCCGTTGGCATCGATCTCTCCTGTAGCATCGGCTATATAGCCCATCACCTTCATGCCATTATCGGTGCGGATGAAGTTGTACTCCGTATCGAGATCGAAGTTGCCGGCCCGCGTGTAGTACCGTGCGCCGCCGTCATCGAGCAGAAAGAATCCATCCCCCTCGATGGCCAGGTCAGAATTCTTGCCTGTTCCCTGGACGCTGGCGGGCGTGAAGACCGTCTCCATCGTAGCGATGTTCATGCCGAGACCGACCTGCATGGGGTTGGTGCCGCCCCGCCCGCCTTGCGGAGATGAGGCGCCTCGGATGGTCTGGTTGAGGGCGTCGGCGAAGGTGACGCGGCTCTTTTTAAATCCAATCGTATTCACGTTGGCAATGTTATTGCCGATGGTGTCCATCCGCGTCTGGTGGTTGCGCAAGGCGGTGACACCGGAGAAAAGGGATCGCATCATGGGGTAAACGACCTCCTTGATGTTTGAAACGGATGGCCGCCTCAATCGTTCAGCAGCCTGGGCTTCCTTCTGGAGGTCCAGCCCTTATTCCGTAATGACGACAGCGCTGTCGATGTTGGTAAAGACGTTATCCTTCAGGGCCTTTCCATCGACAGCCGTGATGACGGTGCGGTTCTTCACCGATACGACCAGCGCCAGATCCTTCATCAGGATCAGGGATTCCTTCGACCCTTTGCGTCCCGCCTTATCCACGGCGTCATTCAGCTTGCCCAGTTCTGCCTCTCCGAGGGAGATGTTCCGTTGAGCCAAACGCTGCAAGGCGTGGGAAGAAAATTTGAGCGACTTTTGATCGAGGATCTTCTGAAAGGAATCGCCAGAGATTTGGCCGGTCGGCTGAGAGATTGATCCCGGTTTCGCTTTGCCGACGCCCGGGATCAGCGGCTGCCGATAGAGGATTCGGTGATCCAAGGCCGCCACCTCCCTCTCTTGTTTTGCTTAACTCGCTTGCATTACCTTCGTAACCTCATTCAAGAGAACGTCTCTTGTTCTCTTTTCGCCGTTGACCTCGTATCGGACCTGAAGCGCTGCCATGCCGTTGCTGATGCTCACAGCGGTCACTTCGCCGGCGATTTTCTCTGTGACGATGTCTCCATCCTGGTCTTTCACCGGATTTCCCTTCTCGTCCAGTATCGGCACTGTTGCCTCCAGCTGTTTGCCCACGAAACTCACCGCCGAAACGATCATGTTGTCGGCCTGCATCTGCTGCTGAACTGAGATGAACTTAGCAAGAACATCGTTGAGACCCGTCATGGCCTTTTGCTGAGATGATTGGAATTTTTCAAAACCATCGGCGATGTTCTTCATCTGCTCCAGGGAAGAGAACTGCGCCATCTGAGCGATGAACTCCTTGTCTTCCATCGGTTTCATCGGATCCTGGTAACGAAGCTGCGTTACGAGGAGTTTGAGAAAATCATCTTTGCCCAGTTGACTGTTGCTCTTTTTTGTCGTCGTTCCCGCCGGCGCCGTATAGACGCTGCCTACATTATCGATCGTGCCCGCCATCAGCCTATCTCCCTTCGTGGTCGTCAAGCCAGAAACTCTACGGTTGTGTCCTCTCGGTAGTAGGCCCGTGTCGCAACGAAATCAATGGAACTGCTGTCTTCAAAGGCGGTCCCTTCGTTGGTTCGTCCGCCGCCGAGACTTTCCCATCGCGCTGACGAGGATTGACGAGAATCGCCAGCGCCGTGATGGGAATCCGATCCCTGTCGACCGACATCAACCTCTACACGGTCAAAACGCAACCCCTGCTCCTCCAGCGATTGTTTCAGTTGATTCAGGTTAGACTCGAGCATCTGCCGCACCTGCAGGTTCTCGGCGGCGAAGCGGACAGAGACGATGCCGTTCTCGACGGAAAGGTTGAGGTTCAGCTTGCCGAGGAACTCCGGTTTCAGTTGAATCCGCAGTTCGCTTGTGTCTGCCTTCTTGAGCAGTTCGCTGTTGGCCACGATCTGACGGAATAGGTCGGAGCGCATGACACTTGCAGCTTCACGGCTCATCGCTGGTTTGGGCAAGGCGGAAACGTTTTCTGCCGCAGTGACTGTCCGGCTATTCACTCCCTGAGCCTCGCTTAAGCGGAAAGTTGTCTCTTCCATAACAGGGGCGCCTTTGACGTTCGGCTGGCCGGGGGTAGCATTCAGATTCTGCCCTCCAGCCATCCAGCCGGTCGAGGTTTCGCCTTTTCCTTGGGCGGGCGCTGTGACAGGGCTTGCTGTTGCCTGGGCAGGTTCGCCGGTCTGCTGAGAATCTGTTGTTACGGCCATGGCTTGACCGCTCTCAGCGGGTTCCTTGCGCAGGCCTGCAAGGAGGGCCAGTTGGTTCGGCGGGACATTAAAGAGGGCGAAAGTAGTCTTTATTTCCGTCGTCTTTGGAACGGTGATGATGGAGACCGGTTGAGTTTCCATCGCCTTTGGCTCGGTAACGGCGGCGGCAGGAAGATGCGGCGCTTCAAGTTGACTTTGTTGTCTCGATAGTCCCTGTGGCAGTGCGGTTTTTTCGAATATTTCCGTCGACAGCAAGCTGGCAAATGCTTTAGGTAACGATTCTACTGTAAGGTCCGACTTGGCGTTGCTGCCAGCCGGCTGTCTCGGCTCATCGGCGGCGATAGACGAGGTCATCGGCTTGTCCTGCATCTCCGCCTCAGCAGAAAGTTCAACGCCGTCAGAGACAGGTTCCCCTCCTTCGGGAGGATTTGCCTGAGTGACGAAGGCGATGAGCGGGATCGCCGCTGCTGGTGTCTCTTCAACGGCCGTCGCAGCTTCAGCCGCATCGTCCTGGTTTTCTCGCTCGACAGATGCGGCCTCGACCCTCACAGGGTCCTTTGCTTGGGTTGCCCTCTTGCTTGTTGGCGCAGTTTTGTCGGCGACCGGTTCTGCCTTGTGGGCGATGGCCTCATCGGCTCGGTCGTTGCGCCCGATTCGGGGCCGTTCGTTGCTCCTCTCCAAAGCTTTGCTGTCGCGCTGAGCCCATCGCGCTCGTTGCATTTCCTGCTGGCGGTCAGGGATTTTCGGGGCGCTACCGGAGAGGGCTGCTCGTTGATCCATCCTGTTTCCCTGGGATTGCGGGAAAAGGCAGAGACGGTCGTGCAGGCAACCGGAAAAACCTCTGTCCCTTTGGGTTGCGCTGTTTGCTCCCCCTATTCCGCCGACGGCGGAATGGGATGATGCGGGGAGAAGGGCCAACCCATTTAGGATGGATAGGTCTGCCATCGATTCACCTCCTGAAATAAAAACGTAAGTCGCTGTCTTTCAGCCCAGGCATCCCCCCTTTCAGCGAAGCTTTATGATCAGTCACCCTTCCGGCCTCCCCATCAAATTGACGAGGCGCGCAGCCCGCGTTGGATTGGTGTAGGTCAACGCCGACAGCACCTTTCCAGCCGCGTCCTTGTTCATCTCCCGCAATATGGAGGCGGTCATTTCGTCAGGCAACTGCTCCATCAACATTGCCGCGTCGTCGGCTTTCATGGCAGCCATCGTTTGGGCTAGGTTCTGGTAGTTGCTCTTGGTGAGCTCGCTCTTTTTCAGATCCGAGTCGGCCTTTTTCCGGGCCGCCGCATCGCCGTCACCTGTTGCCATGGAGAGACGGGCAGCCCGCGCCGGGGAAAGGGCGGCGGTGATCTTGGCCGCCTTATCGACATCCATCCCGTTGAGCAACTGATTGACCATATCGTCAGGGAGATTTTCCATGATCTTGGCGGCGCTGGCTGGTTTCATCACCGAGAGCCGCTCAGCCAATTTCTCCCGATCAGCCTGGGCTTGTTTATCCTTCTCCGCCTGTTCCTTCAGGGCGGCCAGTTGCTGTTCCAGTTCCACTTTCTGCTGTTTCACGGCGTCGTCCTGAGAAGCGGTGGACTGTGCAGATGCCGCCGCCGCTTGCATCTCGGCCAGTTTAGCGTCCAACGCTTCTTTTTCCGCTTGCAATTGAGCGATGCGGTGCTCTTCCAGTGTCTGCTGGAACCCCTCGGACGCGGGATCCCTCTGCGGGAAGAAAGAACCGATGACCGGAAGGCTGCGCAAGTGGGGAGACAGGTCGACGAGACCGGTCATCTGGGCGGCGGCAAGCCCGGCCAGCAATACGACCGGGAGGGCCAATAGAAAAAAAAGCGTCATCGTGGACATCCCTTTTTTCTCTCCCTGCGCCGCTTCTGTGTCAGCCATCTCCTTCCCCCCTTATTCCTTGTATTCGTCGTTTCCGCTAAATCGATTGAGGGCCATTTCATCAAGCAGTTTCTGTTCCTCTCGCAACAAGGTTCTCTTGTAGTCGGCGAGATGTTTTTCCTTCAGCCGCTCCATCACCTTGCGGTCACGCATCGTCTCCAGCAGGCGCTGCCTGATCTCGGCCAGTTTGGTCTGCTCCTGTTGCCGTTCCCTCTCCTGGCGCGCCTCTAACTCCTTCAAGCGAAGCCAGTACTGGTTAAAGAGCAACCGTTCCTCCACATTGAAGGGCGCCCCAGGACAGGGGCGGATATTATCCATCGCAGCAGCCATTGAATCCCGCAGGGCAGCCAGTTCGGCCTCTTTTTGCCGCACCATCTCCTGTTGGCGCTGTAATTCTCCCCTCAAGACATCTTCCTGCCGCAGTTTCAGGTCGAGGGGCGTCTGCAATTTAAACCGAAATGGCTTCATGCGGCGAAGATATCCCGCAACCTGCCGATGGTTTCATCAAAGGGGATCGCCTCAAAAATATCCTGTCGCAAAAATTCCCGGCAGGCATCGATCTTCTTCAGCGAGTAATCGATCTGAGGGTTAGCGCCCTTTTGGTATGCGCCGATGTCGATGAGATCCTTAGCCTCCCGATAGGTAGCGAGGACGCTCCGCAGTTGCGCCGCTGCGTCACGATGCTCCTTCGACACCAGCTCAATCATCACCCGGCTGACGCTGCTCAGGATGTCGATGGCCGGGTAGTGGTTTTGGGCGGCCAGGTCCCTCGATAGGACGATGTGTCCGTCCAGGATGCCCCGGACGGCGTCGGCGATCGGTTCGTTCATGTCGTCACCGTCGACAAGCACCGTATAGAGCCCGGTGATGGTGCCTTTGTCGGAGGTGCCCGATCGTTCCAGCAGCTTGGGCAGCATGGCGAAGACGGAGGGCGTGTAGCCCCGCGTGGCCGGCGGTTCGCCGACGGCCAGGCCCACCTCCCGCTGGGCCATGGCGAAACGGGTGACCGAATCCATCATCAACATGACATCCTTGCCGAGGTCCCGAAAAAACTCGGCGATTGCCGTCGCCACAAAGGCGCCTTTCAATCGCACCAGCGCCGGCTGGTCTGACGTGGCAACGACGACAACGGATCGGGCGAGCCCTTCCGGCCCCAGGTCTTTTTCGATAAACTCACGGACCTCACGACCCCGCTCACCGATCAAACCGATGACGTTGATATCAGCCGTCGTGTTGCGGGCGATCATGCCAAGCAGGGTGCTCTTGCCGACACCCGATCCGGCAAAGATGCCAAGCCGCTGGCCGCGGCCACAGGTCAACAGGCCGTCGATAGCTTTGACGCCCAGGGGCAGTGGCTGCTGAATGCGCTTCCGCTTCAACGGATTGGGCGGCGACGCTGTCAAGGGATAATCACCTGTCGTGGCGATAGGACCACCGTCATCCAGCGGGTTGCCGAGTCCGTCGAGGACGCGTCCGAGCAACGCCTCCCCGACAGCCACCGTCAAGACGTCTCCCGTGGCCAGCACCTGGGAACCGGGACCGATGCCACCCATCTCTCCCAAGGGCATGAGCAGGGTCTTCCCCTCGCGAAATCCGACCACCTCGGAGCGGACCCGCTGTTTTCCCGATTGGGTAGAGACGAGGCAGACCTCGCCTAGGTTGGCGCTGGGACCGTCAGACTGGATGACCAGGCCGATCACCTGTGACACCTTTCCGTTGAGTCGCACCGGGTCCATGGTTCGTATCGCCTGCAGATACTTTTGCATGCCCTTCCACCTACCCGTGCATCACTTCTCGGATCACCCTGCGGACCTCTTCCAATTGGGCATCGATGCGCGCATCAACATATCCATGGTTGGTCTCAATGACACAACCGCCTGGCGACACCGTCTCATCCTGTTCTACCGCTAAGGTCCGCAACCCTCTGACCATGGCCATCAGTTCCGGCTTGATCGATTGAATGAGCGGATAATCCTGCGGATTGACTTTGAGGATCACGGCGCTCATATCGCGCACCTTTTTGAGGGCGTTGGCGGCGATATGGACCACCACATCCTGCCGGTTGGCAATCTCATGGGCAAGGATCTTTTCCGCGATGGTGATGGCCAGTTCCACCATCTCTGATTCTGTATTGTCGATGTAGGCAGCTTTGGCCTGGCGCGCCGCTTCCGCTTCTCGCCAAGCTTCGGCGACGATGGCTTCCGCTTCCTGCCGCGCCGCCTCCAGGCCTTGAGCGACGCCGAACTGATACCCTTCTTCGGCATGACGGCGCCGGATCGCCTCCCCCTCCTGCTCCGCTGCAGCGACGACTGCGGCGGCTGATTGGCGGGCTTCGGCGATGATGGCGTTCGCCTGTTCTCTCGCTTGGATCATCAATTCCTGAACAGCCTGACGCGTCTCTTCGAGGACCCTTTCGGCCTGGGCCTCGACCGTCTCTTCTGGCTCTAAGGGAGGCGTCGGCGGCTCCTCTGTCAGCGGTCCGGCAGGGGAAATCGGAAGAAACACTTCCAGCACCTTCGGCGACTCGGCACGAAAAGCAGCCGATTTGATGACCCTAGACAATCAACTCGTCCCCCCCGCCACGGGCTACGATGATCTCGCCGGCCTCTTCCAGCTTACGGATGATGTTGACGATGCGCTGTTGCGCCTCCTCAACATCGCGCAGCCGGACGGGACCCATGAATTCCATATCTTCACGCAGCATCTCGCCGGCCCGTTTGGATACGTTCCGAAAGATCTTCTGCACCACTTCGTCGCTGGAACCTTTGAGCGCCAAGGCCAGGTCTTTCGTGTCCACTTCCCGCAAGACTTGCTGAATAGAGCGGTCGTCGAGCATAACGATGTCTTCAAAGACGAACATGCGTTTCTTGATCTCTTCGGCCAGTTCCGGATCCTGAATCTCCAGGGCTTCCATGATCGATTTTTCAGTGCCTCGGTCGACGCGGTTAAGCATCTCGACGACGGTATCGATGCCGCCGGCGCTGGTATGTTCCTGGGAGACGAGAGAGGAAAGCTTCCGTTCCAGCACCATCTCCACCTCACGGATGACCTCCGGCGATGTGCGGTCCATGAGGGCGATCCGCCGGGCGATGTCGGACTGGCGCTCCGGCGGCAGGGCCGATAGGATGATAGAGGCCTGCTCCGGATTGAGATAGGCCAGTATCAAGGCGATCGTCTGGGAGTGCTCCGATTGGATGAAGTTGAGGAGTTGACCCGGATCGGTGCGGCGCACGAATTCAAAGGGCCGCACCTGCAGCGACTGGGTCAATCGATTGATGATTTCTAAGGCCTTTTGGGGTCCCAAGGCCTTCTCTAAGATCTCTTTAGCGTAGTCAATCCCCCCGGAATTGATATATTCCGAGGCCATGAACAATTGATGAAATTCATCGAAGACAGAATCGCGGTGTTCGGGAGTGACCTTGCGGATATTGGCGATCTCCAAGGTCATCTGCTCGATCTCTTCTTCCTTGAGGTGCTTGAACACCTTGGCTGATTTCTCCGGCCCAAGGGAGATCAGCAGTATGGCAGCCTTTTGTTTGCCGGTGAGGGTCGACTTGGCAGACACAACATCACCTCGACTCGTCCACTAACCATGTTTTCAACAGGCGGGCCACCGCTTCGGGATTGGTTTCGCTCAGTTCCTCGATCTTCTCCCGGAGGGCAAGTTTTTCCATCTCTTCCGGGCTCAGTTCAGGGACAGGCGGCGTGGGCACGGACGTATCGAAGGCCGGCGAGGGGAGCGGTTCCGGCGCTGGCGCAGGCTTGCGACGAAGATAGGCTCTTCTGGCATACAACCCGGCCATGACGAGCAGCGCAAGGGCAATAAGGGCGCCGCCGATCATCAGGTAGCGTTGGAAGGCTTTCTGTTCTTCCGCCATCCGGTTCATTTCATCGACGGCGCTCCGGTCGAAAGCCATGCCAAGGACGCTGATCTGTTCCACCCGGTCAGGTTGACCGGCTGCAGGCGGCTGAATGGGATAGCGAATGCCGACAGCCTGCGCGACAGCCTTTTCCAACTGCTGCGTTTCTTCTGGCGTCAAAGTGCGGTTCACCATCACCGATACGCTGAGCCGCTTCAGCGATGAGCCTGGCGGCGTGACGGTATGGGTCTCCGTCTTCGGGATCTCGTTGTTGACGATCGAATCCGTCTTCGAATAGCTGCTCGTGTTGTTGTTCGTGGCCTGCTGAGTGGGGATGTTGGCGCTCGTGCCTGGTGTTCCAGATCCGGTGGAGCCTTGTCCCGCTTCTTCCGTTTCACGGGTGGAAAGAGGCACCGGTTTGCCGAGTTTCACATCCTTGACTTCCTGTTGAGAAAAGTCCAATTCCGTGCTGACTTTGACGACGGCGTTCCCGGCGCCGAGGGCGCGGTTCAGCATATCCTGCGCCTTCTGCTCCAAACTTGCCTCAAAGTCCTTCTTCATCTGCAGTTGAGCCTTCGCCAATCCATCCAAATTGACTTTGTCGGATCCGCCGGCCGTAAAGAGACCTTCCGATAAGACATTGCCCGTATTATCGACGACGGTGACATTTTCTGGCTTTAATTGCTTAACGCTCCGCGATACGAGATGGATGATGCCGCGGATCTGTTTCTCCTCAAGGGTCGCGTACGGCTTCAAGATCAGCATAACCGACGCGGTGGCGTCGGTGGCGTTGCCTTTAAACAGGGAATCTGTCGCCGGAACAATCATCACCCGCGCGTTCTCCACACCGGGGATGTTTTGCAAGGTCCTCGACAGTTCTGTTTCTGTGGCGATTTTCAGGCGGATCTCTTTCTCTTTCTCTGTTTCCCCGAACCGACTCTCATTGAAGGTCTCAAAGCCCCAACCGGTTCCCTTGGGCAGACCGGAGTTGGCCAATTCAATCCGAAGGCTGGCTTGGTCCTTGGAAGGGACCAGGATGGTTTTCCCATCTTCAGAAACCTGGAAATCTACTTTCTGTTCTTTGAGTTTGGCCTGGATAGCGCCCGCATCAGCAGGATCGAGGTTTTGAAAAAGCGGGACATAATCAGGACGGCCGGCCAGGTAGACGAACGCCGCCAGGGATACGATTATCGCAACGAGGGAGCCTCCCAGAATCAGTTTCTGCTGACGGGAGAGACGACCCACAAGCTCGCTCAATTGGCTGCGCAACCGTTCCAACAATTCACCCATTGTTCAGCAGCCTTTCACCGTGATCTGATTAGCATTGTATTAAACTTGCATTCTCATGATTTCTTGATAGGCTTCCATCACCTTGTTGCGCACCTGCAAGGTAAGTTGCGTGGCAATCCCGGCTTTTTCTGAGGCAATGACCACTTGGTGCAGATCAATCGCCTTGCCGGCAGCCAGCTCAGCGGCGGCCGCATCAGCCTGCTTATGCAGATCGTTCACATGATTGAGGGCGTCTTGCAAAAAAGCAGAGAAGCTCTTGGGCATCCCTTCCGAGACCTTATTCCCGACAGCAGGTTTTTCCACCTTTTCCAGGGTGGTGCGATAGGGAAGCAATTGGTCAAAACGAATGGGCAGTCCGTTCATCAGGCCGCCTCCTTAACCATTGTTATAATAGCAGACATTTTTGATAAAGTGTGTAGGTATATAGTACTAATTCTAAGTAATGAAGAGCCTCCGCTTAGCCCTTTCCGATTTCAAGGGCTTTCATCGCCATCGATTTGGCAGCGTTTATGGCGGTGACATTGGCTTCATATGCCCGTGTCGCCGAGATCATGTCCACCATCTCGGTGACGGTGTTGACGTTGGGCATGCGGACATAGCCGGTCAGCGGACCGGTGCGGATCGCGTCCGGGTGCTGGGGATCATAGATCATCTTAAAAGCAGATTCGTCTTCAGCAACAGCGACGACACGGACCCCTCCGCCCGTTGCGTTCCTCCTGTTTTCCGCCGCCGAAAGGGCTGAAGCAAAAGTATCCGCTTCGGCTTGACGAGCGGCGAAAACCGGAATCTGGCGACGATAAGGCAAGACGCCGTCAGCATCGCTGTTTCCCGTCCGCGTCGTATTCACATTGGCTAGATTGTTGGAGATGATGTCCATGCGAAAACGCTGAGCCGTCAATCCGGAGGCGCTGGTGTCAATAGAGGAAAGAAACCGCATCGCTTACCGCACCCCCTGAAGCACATTCTTGATTCCCGATAATTTATGGGAGATCGTATTGATCATGCCATTATACCAAAGTGAGTTTTTCGCCAGCAGCGCCATCTCACGGTCCACATCGACGTTGTTGCCGTCGTTGCGGAAACTCTCGCTTTCCTGCGTGACCACTCGGACTGACAGGTCGCCGATACCCCCATTCAGCGGGATGTGACGGGGATCACTCCTTTTTCCCGTCATGCCGGAAGCCTCCCGGTCGATGACCGCCGCCAGTTCATCTTCAAATTGGACCTCTTTTCGTTTGTAACCGGGAGTATCTACGTTGGCCAAGTTATCGGCGATCACCTGATGGCGCGTTGATGCTGCGTCAAGACCTTTTTCCAAACTGCGAAGAATCGGCGTTTCGAGAAACCCTATCATGCGCTCACCTCATCTTGAAAAAATCGGGCCTTCCATGGCGAGATCTATACCGCCCTCTGCGGACGATGCCCCTATCCCGGCGATCCTTCACCTGGGTTTTACGCAATACTGCCTCACTGTTTTCGCTGTCCCTCTGACAAATCCTCTTTTCCTAACACTGCAAAAAACGAAAAAAGAAGGCTGACCCGATAGGTGCCTTCTTTTTTCGTTTATCTAAGTTCGTTATTTTTTATCTGATACGGTACTGCAACCAGATTCATTTTGCCAAATGTCATCCGATCAGTGACGCAGTTTTTCCAGCTCCTCCATCAGGTTGTCATTGAGGATACGAATGTACGTTCCCTTCATCCCCAAAGATTTGGACTCGATCACGCCAGCGCTCTCGAACTTGCGCAAGGCGTTGACGATGACGGAACGGGTGATGCCGACGCGATCGGCGATCTTCGAGGCGACCAGCAAGCCCTCGTTTCCTTCCAGTTCGGAGAAGATGTGTTCTACCGCTTCCAGTTCGCTGTAGGAAAGGGTGCCGATGGCGATCTGGACAGCCGCTTTTTTACGCGCCTCTTCTTCCATACGCTCCGCCTTCGCCCGAAGGATCTCCATCCCGACAACGGTAGCAGCATATTCGGCGAGAATCAGATCCTCATCGGTGAACTCCTCATTATATTTGGCCAGGACGAGGGTGCCGAGACGCTGACCACCGCCCAATATGGGTATGACGGTCATGAGTTTGTGACCATGAGAGCACGTTTCCCCATAATTGAAGACACAGGCGTTCGACACCTGACTGAAGTTGGCCTGCGTTTCGTTGATGCGGAGCAGATCCTGATTGTAGCATTCAGGAAAACGTTCCGTATGGTGGACAATGTCCGCCATGATGTCACAGGCAAAATGGGGCATGAAATTAAAGCCAAGGATTTTTCCGCGGCGGCCGATGATATAACAGTTGGCATTGATCAGTTCGCTGGTGATCTTGGCCATTTCTTCAAAGTTGACGGGATGCCCGGCTGACTTTTGAATCAAACGGTTCACTGTACGCGTTTTTTCTAGCAGCGTGCGCATTTTCCCCCAATAGACCTCCCTTATGTGATGTGTATGACGCCGAATATTCGGAAATATTCTATCTAGATGTTTATTATAACGCTTTTCACAAAATATATCTACTTAAATCTTCACGCTGCAAGATTCCTTCCAGACGGGATTCCACATATTCCTTATCGATGACTACTTTTTTGTCGAGAAGATCAGGGGCGTCGAAGGAGACATCCTCCAGGACTTTCTCCAAGATGGTGTGCAAACGGCGGGCACCGATGTTCTCTGTCTGGGTATTGACACGATAGGCGATGGCGGCGATCGCTTCCAGCGCTTCCTCCTTGAAAACCAGTTCTACTGCTTCTGTCGAAAGGAGCGCCACGTACTGTTTGAGCAACGAACCCTCCGGCTCTGTGAGGATGCGCTGAAAGTCCTGACGGCTGAGCGCCTCCAGCTCGACGCGCAGGGGAAATCTTCCCTGCAACTCTGGGATCAGGTCGGAGGGCTTGCTCACATGGAAAGCGCCGGCAGCGATGAACAGGACATGGTCCGTCTTGACAGGACCGTATTTGGTCATCACGGTGGAGCCTTCGACGATGGGCAGGATATCGCGCTGCACACCGCCGCGGGAGACATCGGGTCCCTGCCCCCCTTCCCTCGATGCGATCTTGTCGATCTCGTCGAGGAAGATGATCCCGGACTGTTCGGCCCGCTCAAGGGCCTCACGGGTGACGGCGTCCATGTCGATCAACTTCTGCGCCTCCTGGATCGCCAGGATTCGGCGAGCTTCACGGACGGTGACGCGCCGTTTCTTCCTGCCACGAGGGAGGATCTGGCCCAGCATATTCTGGATGTTGGCGCCCATCTCATCCAGCCCAGAGCCAACGAAGATATCGCCGAGCGGCATGGCGTTATCGTCGACTTCAATCTCAATCCAGTCGTCTTCCAATTCCAGACGTTTGAGCTTTTGGCGGATGATGGCCCGTTTTTCCCGCAATCCCGGATCATCGGAAGAGGGAGACGGCTGGTTTGTTTGTCCGCCACCGAACAGCATTTCGAGGGGATTGGCCATGTTTTTAGGGGCCTTCGGTTGCGGGACAAGGAGTTCGACAAGGCGTTCTTCCGCTTCACGGTCCGCCCGGGTTTTAACCTCTTCCATCCGTTCCGCTTTGACCATGCGGATGGCCGTCTCTACCAGGTCGCGGACCATCGACTCCACATCGCGACCAACATATCCGACCTCTGTAAATTTTGTCGCTTCCACTTTGACGAAGGGTGCCTGCACGAGGCGGGCCAGGCGGCGTGCGATCTCCGTCTTGCCGACGCCGGTCGGCCCGATCATGAGGATGTTTTTAGGGGTCACTTCATCGCGCAGGTTTTCCGGCAGCAACTGCCGGCGGTAACGATTGCGCAGCGCGATGGCTACAGCTTTCTTGGCGGCCTGCTGGCCGACGATATGGCGGTCCAGTTCCTCAACGATCTGTTTCGGTGTCAGGTTGACGGCGGTCATCTCTCACCCGTCCCTTCAATCTCTTCCAAGGTGATCCGGTCATTGGTAAAGACGCAGATCTCCGAAGCGACGACAAGCGCCTGCCGGGCGATCTCTCCCGGCGCCAGGTCGGAATGGCGAGCCAGAGCACGCGCCGCCGCCAGGGCGTAAGGTCCGCCGGAACCGATGGCCACGACGCCGTCATCCGGTTCGATCACCTCGCCATTGCCGGAGATGACCAGCAGGTGGTCGGCGTCAGCGGCGATAATCATCGCCTCCAGGCGGCGCAGGAATCGGTCTGTGCGCCACTCCTTGGCCAGGTCGACGGAAGCGCGAAGCAGGTTGCCGCGAAACTCCTGGATTTTATTTTCCAACTTGTCTAGTAACGTCAGGGCGTCGGCGACAGAGCCGGCGATGCCGGCGATGACCTTCCCCTGGTAGAGGCGACGAACCTTCTTGGCGGTCGCTTTCATGATCGTCCGATCGCCGAAGGTGATCTGCCCGTCACCGGCAACAGCCACTTGGGTTCCCCGTTTCACCGCCACGATCGTCGTTCCCATCATCTTCATCAGGCCCATCTCCTCTCTAACCTCGCGATTGATCTTATGCCCGCGGATGGGTTTTGTGGTATATCTCTTTCAGCCGTTCGGCCGATACATGGGTATATATTTGGGTAGTCGATAGTTTGGCATGGCCAAGCATCTCTTGCACCGAACGAAGGTCGGCGCCACCGTCGAGGAGATGGGTGGCAAAGGTGTGGCGCAGCGTATGGGGGCTGATCCCACGCTCTAGTGCGGCGCCGTCGGCGATCCGGGAGAGGATGTCCTGGGCGCCGCGCACACTGAGTCGCCGTCCCCGGTGGTTTAAAAAGAGAGCCGGCGACACCTCACGCTGCCGCCGCGCCAACGCAGGCCGTCCCTGCTTCAGGTAGCGACTGATCGCCTCCAGCGCCTGTTCTCCCACAGGCACGATCCGTTCTTTTCCGCCCTTGCCAAGGACGCGAACATAGCCCAGGCCTGCGTCGACGCTGCCCAGATCGAGCCCGCACAGTTCCGCTACCCGCAAACCGGAGGCGTAAAACAGTTCCACCATGGCCAGGTTGCGCAATGCCAGCGGTTCATCGCCTCTTCTCTCGGCAGCCGAGAGGAGGCATGAAACCTCTGATTCGCTCAGCGTCTTAGGGAGCGGCCTGCCCAGCTTAGGCGACTTAAGCCGTTTCATGGGGTGACTGGTCAGTTGGCCCTCCCGTACCAGGTAACGAAAAAAACCACGCCAGGCGGCCAGCTTTCGCGCCAGCGACGATCGCTCCATCCCGACGGCATAGAGGCGGGTAATGCACAGGCGCAGGCGATCAGCGGACACTTCAGGGAGACGAGGCACACCGGAGTCGGTCTGTTCCAGCAGCTCGATCAGTTGCGCCAGGTCGCTGGCATAGGCGCTGCGGGTGTGGATGGCGTGATTGCCTTCGGCGGCAAGGTAGCGCAGGTAGCGATCGATCCAACAGTCCCACTCAGCGGTCGGCGCCTGGGTGTTTTGCGCGACAGGAGGGTTCACGTTCCCTGCATCACTCTGCTCCTCCTTCTGATTCACCTTCTCAGAGACCTTCCCGCACTTTTCTTCGCCCATGATCTCACCTGACTTTTCACTGCTTTTGCCAGCCTTTTTATATTTCCTTTACAATAAGGTTTTCTGCCATAAACCGCTCCAACGACTCGAGCGCCCGGCGGGCGTGGGCCTGCTGGCGAGGCCTTTTGCCTTTCACTTTTTCCACCAACGGAGGAAAAAGTCCGTAGGTGACGTTCATCGGCTGAAAGTGCTTCGCCTCGGCAGTGGTGATGTAAGCCGGCAACGCGCCGATGGCCGTTTCCGGCGGGAATCGGAGCGGACTCCGTCCCTGGACGAGGCGGGCGGCATTCAATCCCGCCACAAGACCGGCAGCGGCTGATTCGACATACCCTTCCACCCCGGTGATCTGGCCGGCGAAAAATACAGACGGATCCTTGCGGAGTTGGTACGTCGGCAACAAGAGCGTGGGGCTGTTGATGAAGGTGTTGCGGTGCATGACGCCATAGCGGACGAACTCCGCCTGCTCTAAACCGGGGATCATGCGAAAGACCCGTTTCTGTTCGGGCCACTTAAGATGGGTCTGAAAACCGACCAGATTATACATGGACCCTTGCCGGTTCTCTTTGCGCAGCTGGACGACGGCAAAAGGGCGCCTGCCTGTCCGCGGATCGATCAGCCCGACCGGTTTGAGGGGGCCGAAAAGGAGGGTCTGTTTTCCCCTTTTGGCCATCACTTCGACAGGCATGCAACCCTCAAAGTAGATCTCTTTTTCAAACTCTTTCAGGGGATGGGCTTCAGCCGTTACGAGGGCTTCGTAGAACCGATCATACTCACTCTCGTCCATGGGACAATTGAGGTAATCGGCGTCGCCTTTGTCGTAGCGGGAGGCCCAGAAAGCCACCGACAGATCGACCGATTCGGCATAGACGATGGGCGCGGCGGCGTCGTAAAAGTAGAAATAGTCCTCACCGGTGAGACCCTGGATGGCTCGAGACAGGGCCGGTGAGGTCAAAGGGCCTGACGCGATGATCAGGGGTCGGGCAGCGGGGATTTCCCGGATCTCCTCCCGGCACAAGGTGATCCGGGGATGGTTGACCAACTTTTCCGTGATACAGGCGGAAAAGCCTTCCCGATCGACGGCCAACGCCCCGCCGGCAGGCACCGCATGGGCATCGGCGGCTTCCATGATCAGCGAACCGAGCCGGCGCATCTCTTCCTTCAAAAGACCGACGGCGTTCTCCAGGGCGGCCCCGCGCAAGGAGTTCGAACAGACCAGTTCGGCAAAATTGCCTGTCTTGTGGGCCGGCGTCATCTCGGTGGGACGCATCTCGAAGAGCTGGACGGGCACTCCCTGCCGGACAATCTGCCAAGCCGCTTCCGCACCGGCAAGCCCCGCCCCGATGATCGTCACTGTCAATCTATCGTCACCTGTTCTTCTGCGATTTTCTGCTTATAGATGATTCCGTTCGTTACGGCACACCAGGTTCAGCGAGTTCACGCCGTTCACCAGGTCCCCCTTGTGCTCTGGGATCCCCGACTGGCCATCCAGTCGAAGCTCCCTTCTCTCCATCAGAAACCGCCTCTTCATAGCCGCATCCTTCGGTGATGCAGACGCGGCGGGTCCCCAACTTTTTGGACTCCTTTTGCACCAGCGGTTTGTCACAGAGGGGACAGGGCACATTGGTCGGCCGCTCCCAGGAGACGTAATCACATTCAGGATAGTTGGCGCAACCGAAAAATTTGCGACCTTTTTTCGTTCGCCGGATGACGACATGACCGTCACATTTGGGACAGGGCACACCGATTTCCTCCAGCAACGGCTTGGTGAACCGGCATTCGGGAAAACGGGGGCATGCCAAGAAGCGGCCAAACCGCCCCTGTTTGATGACCAGGTTGGCGCCGCAGACTTCGCACCGTTGGTCGGTCACCTCATCGGCGATCTCGATCTCGCCGATCTTTTCTTCGGCTTCCTCCAGGGTCTCTCGGAAAGGTTCATAAAAATCACGGAGGATGCGCCTCCAATCAGCGGCACCTTCCTCGATGGCGTCCAGCTTCGCTTCCATGTCAGCCGTAAACTCGACATCAATAATGTCGGGGAAATGTTCCTTCAATAGATCGACGACGACCTCGCCCAGTTCGGTCAAGTAAAACTGCTTATCCTCACGAACCACATAACCGCGGGCGACGATGGTCTCGATGATCGGCGCATAGGTGGAGGGACGCCCAATCCCTCGTTCCTCTAGCGCACGGACGAGGGTCGCTTCGCTGTAGCGCGGCGGCGGCTGAGTGAAATGCTGCTTCGGCTCAAGCTTCTGCAGGTCCAGTTTCTCGTCGACGCTCACCTCGGGGAGGAGGCCTTCCTCTTCCTTGCTGTCGTCATCTCGCCCCTCGATATAGACCTTCATGAAGCCGGGGAACTTGAGCACCGCGCCGGAAGCGCGGAAACCGAAGGCTCCCGCCTTGATCTCGATCGTCGTCGTATCCATAATGGCAGAACTCATCTGGCTGGAAATAAAACGTTCATAAATCAATTTGTATAATTTATACTGGTCGTTGGTCACGACTGCTTTCAACGTCTCCGGTTCGCGCGTCACTGAGGTAGGCCGGATCGCCTCGTGAGCGTTTTGGATTTTGCCCTTGTTTTCGTAGACGCGCGGCTCTGCAGGCAGGTAATCGGAGCCGAAACGGGTCTGGATGTGCTGGCGGACCTCTTCGACGGCGCCGTCGGAAACGCGCACCGAATCGGTGCGGATATAGGTGACAAGACCGACGGTGCCCTCTTTGCCCAGGTCAAGACCTTCATACAACTGCTGAGCAATCATCATGGTCTTGCGGGCCGTAAAACCGAGTTTGCGATAGGCCTCTTGCTGCAAGGAACTGGTGGTGAAAGGTGGCGACGGGTTGCGGCGCTTTTCCTTCCGCTTAACCTCGCTGACGGCAAAGACCTGCCCGGCCAGTTCCCCCAGGATCCGGTCCATCTCTTCGCGGCTCTTGATCTCCAACTTGTTCTCATCCTGCCGGACGAGCCGCGCCTGCAGGTTCCCCTTGACGGCTTTCAACTCCGCCGTCAGGGACCAGTACTCGTCAGGCGTGAAATCGTTGATCTCCTCTTCCCTATCGCTGATCAACCGCACCGCCACCGACTGCACTCGCCCGGCGGAGAGGCCTTTGCGGATTTTGCGCCAAAGAAGCGGGCTGAGGTTGTAACCGACAAGCCGATCGAGGATGCGGCGGGCCTGTTGGGCCTCAACGCGGTTCGTATCGATGGGCCGCGGTTTTTTGACGGCCTTTTGTATCGCCGACTTGGTGATCTCATTGAATTCAATGCGGCAGGGTGTATGTTCATCAACACCAAGGACCTGCGCCAGGTGCCAGGCAATGGCCTCTCCCTCCCGATCAGGGTCAGGCCCGAGCAGGATCTGGTCCGACTTTTTAGCGGCTGTCCGGAGTTCTTTCAACAGTTCTCCTTTGCCCCGGATGGTGATGTACTTGGGGTTAAAGCCCCCGTCTACATCGACGCCAAATTGGCTTTTGGGCAAATCGCGCACATGGCCCATGGAGGCCTTCACCTGGTAGCGGCGACCGAGAAACTTGCCGATGGTTTTCGCTTTGGCAGGCGATTCGACGATGACAAGCACCTTATTGGACAACCAGGTCACCTCTTATCTATCAATAATGACCTATTCCATACTGACGGGATCCATTTATACTATTATAACCTAGACGGCGACAAAACCGCCGCCCCGCTCCATTTGAACGCGCCCCTTCAATTCCAGCAGTGTCAAGGCCGCAGCCACCTCCGACCCAGAAAGACCCAACCGGGCGGCCAACTCATCAGCGCTTCTCGGCTCCCAGTCAAGGATTTCCAGAATCCGGCGCTCCGCCTCGGACTGATCAGATGAAAGCCGATTCTCCGAAAGTTGTTCGTCGGAAGAGTGTGCAGGCGCGGATAAGGGCAGGGTCAGTTGACGTTGGACCTCATCGAGGATGTCTTCGACGGTGATGACCAACTTGGCGCCCTGCTGGATCAACCGGTTCGTCCCTATGCTCTGTGGCAGTGTGATCGGCCCCGGCACAGCAAAGACATCGCGCCCCTGCTCCAAAGCCTGATCGGCGGTGATCAACGCACCTGATTTCTCCCCCGCCTCGACGACGATGACACCGTTCGAGAGCCCTGAAATAATCCGGTTGCGCACCGGAAAAGTACCCGGTTCGGGACGCTTCCCCGGCGGGTATTCGCTCACCAATGCGCCCTGTTCCACGATACGGCTGGCCAATTTGCCATGTTCCGGCGGATAGATGACGTCGACGCCTCCGGCCAAGACGGCAATCGTTCGTCCTCCCGCCTCCAGGGCGCTTTGATGGGCGATCCCGTCGATGCCGCGGGCCATGCCGCTGACGACCGTTCGTCCATGTTGCGCCAGGTCCCTGGCAATGGCAGCGCAGGCTTTCACGCCGTATGCAGAGGGCTTGCGAGTGCCTACGATGGCGAAGGCTGATTCATCTTCGGCCGTGAGCTTTCCTCGCACATACAGTACAGGCGGTGGGTCGGGAATACTGCGCAAGAGCGCGGGATATTGTTCATCGATAAGGAGGACGGCGGCAATATCACCCTGGGTAAGGCGGCGCAACAGCACAGTCACCCGATCGGCGCGCCGCCTCGCCTGCAACGTTCGCTCCCAACCCTGCCGGCTTAGACCGGCCACACCGTCCCAGCGCTCATCTGCGGCCAGCCAAGCGTTGCGGGCCGTGCCAAAATGCCCTAAGAGGGCATAAAACCGCCGAGGTCCGATACCGGGCAGCGCGGACAGCGCAATCCAACTATCCCGCTCTGATAAAGCCGGAGGGTGGGTCATAGGTCTCGTCCCCTCTCTATCACCGGCGCCCTGCTTCCCTGACCTGTCTGGATAATCGTACCATCGAACGATATCTACAGTAACGGGTTATCCAATCCCTGTCAAGCAAAGGCCCGAAAAATTGTGGTCATCTTCACAACTTGTTGTGGCGACGATACATATCGGGTGAGGGTAGGGTCTTTAAGAGGCAATGAAATCGCCTACTTATTCGACTATGAAGATAGAATTCCTTTTTGTCCTGGTGACACATTTTCCAACAGAATGTAGGAAAATTCGTCAAGAAAAAACCCCTCCTTACCGCTTTGGGCAGAGGGGTTGATTCCGCCTAATCTTCCATTTCACCGACAGCGTTCAATTCCTCATCAATCTGATTAAGAGCGAAGAGCGACTCACACAAGCGCTGCAGATCGAGCATATTTATCGTTACAAACTGACCCTTGCTTTCGGGAACATCCATGGCCAACTTGGCAGCAGCAACGGCGACATCCCGCAAGGCCTAGCGCTGTTGCTGCTTCTTGGTAAGCAATGCATCGGCATAAAGCGGAGCCAACTCGGCGTCTCTAGATACCTGATTTCTCAGTTCAAGCAATGTAACGGCTCCTGAAGCGGCATTGCCCAGCTTTTTTTCTTCCACTCCCGAATCACCCCACCATTCTTTGCTTCGATGACGTATTTTGACGAAATAATGGTTAAATCCTGCAAAAAGTTCTGAATTTGTTCTTTATTTGTAAGGCAGCAACTGTTCCTTTCTTCGATCCCTTACAACCGAAAACGCAACGCCTCCGCCAAGTGGATCCGGCCGATTCTCTCAGCGCCGTCTAAATCAGCTATAGTCCGAGCAACCTTCAAGATGCGATGCAACCCCCGGCCGCTCAGTCCAAGACGCCGGTAGGCTTGCGATAACAAAGTCTCGCTTTCGCTGTCAAGTTCCGCAACTTTTTTTAACGATTCAGCATCCAAGTGGGCATTGCAGACGGCTGGTTGATTCTGTAACAGCGGCAGACGCTGTGTTAGCGCTCGGTTGCGATGCCACTGCCGCTTCCGGGCCTCGATCACCCGGTTTAAGACGGTCTCCGAACTCTCCTCTCCCGCTAGAGGCCCTGTCGTAGCATCGACGAGTTCCTTATAGGTGGGACGGGTCACCGCCACCTGCAGGTCCATCCGGTCCCACAGGGGTCCTGAAATCCGGTTGCGATAACGCTCTACTGAGACAGGAGAGCAGAGGCACTCCTTCTCGGGATCGCCGAGATGGCCGCAGGGACAGGGATTCATGGCTGTCAGCAACATGAAACGGGCAGGGAAGGTGACGGCGCCGCCTTGTCGGGCGATAGTGACCTGCCCGTCTTCTAAAGGCTGGCGCATCGCCTCCAGTGCCTCCCGTGAAAATTCAGGCCACTCGTCCATAAACAGAACACCGTTGTGGGCCAGGCTGATCTCGCCGGGTCGAGGCGGACGCCCTCCGCCGACAAGGGCCGCCATTGTCGTGTAATGGTGGGGTGTCCGAAAAGGCCGGCTGTCCACCCATCCGACGCCTTCCGGCAAAGCGCCGGCGACGGAGTAAATCATTGTCGTTTCCATCGCTTCCTCGTCGGTCATCGGCGGAAGGATCCCGGGCAGGCAACGGGCTAACATCGTTTTCCCCGTTCCGGGCGGTCCGATGAGGACCAGATTGTGCCCGCCGGCAGCGGCGATCTCCAGTGCTCGCTTGGCGACAGTTTGGCCGCGTACAGCGGCCAAGTCAGGTATGCCCGAGGGGAACAGTCCCACAGTGTTGGCTGATGCCCGTGAATAGAGAGCCTTTCTCACTTGTCTTTTCTGAGAAGCAACGGGAGAAAAGGTAGGTGATTGGCCTATCAGGCATTCTACAGCAGTTTTTAATAGAGCGGCACCAACAGCCTCGATCCCGTTGACCCGAGAAGCCTCGGCAAGATTGGCTTCGGGCACAAGCAACTTCATCAATGTAGCGCCGCCGCGCACCTTTGTTTTATGGAGGCTTTCTTTACATATATCTCCTTCTATACCTTCCAATCTCCTCTGCCAGGTTCGAGCCAGTCCCCATGCCATGGCCAGTACGCCGCTCACAGGTCGAATGGCGCCATCGAGGGCCAATTCCCCCACGAGAAACCAGTCCCGAAGACGACTTGCATCGATTTGGCCGGTCGCCGCCAGAATCCCAATGGCAATAGGTACATCGAGTCCCGAACCATCCTTGCGCACATCAGCAGGCGCTAGGTTGACAGTGATCCGTCGCAAAGGAAACTCGAAACCGCTGTTGCGTAAGGCTGATCGAACCCTCTCTCGGGCCTCCCGCACAGCCGTAGCAGGCAAACCGACAAGGTCGAAGGCCGGAAGACCATTGGCCACATCGACCTCCACTTCAATCGGCTGCGCGTTCAGTCCTTCTAATACAACGCTATGGACGCGGGCGAGCAAAGCAAAACCTCCAAACGCTTTTTTCTGTTAAAGCAGTGTGTATAGGAGGTTTTCGACACAATATTTTTATTTCCTTTTATTTACTTTGCTGGTTGTGGTAAGATTTTTTAAAAAGAAAAAAGCATCGACTCGTCTTTGACGGGCGATGACATGCAGATATCGAGCGTAACGACTCTCACGGTGTAAACATCCCTCGGATGTGCTGTAACTGTTCCTCCCCACTATCCAGGCGAAGAATGCTGATCAGATCAAACCGGGGATCTCCCGGAGGGCCCTGATAAGTGCCCAAAAAATGGCCTGCCGTAGCCATCAGTCTGCGGCGCTTGCGATAATCGACCGTCTCCTCGCCTCTCCCGAAACGCTCCGACGACCGGGTACGAACCTCCACAAAGACGATCCAATTCGACTCTCGGAGGATCAAGTCGATCTCGCCTCGGGGCGTCCGATAATTCTGACAGATCAAGGACCAACCCAGCCCCAGCAGGTGTTGCAGCGCCCTCTCTTCTCCCCATCGCCCCAGAAGAACGCGGTTCATTTCCTCACCCCATCTGGCCTTCCGTTAACGAGTGATCATCGGAAAGCTGAACACCACCGGTGCTGAAGCTGCAGTTGGAGATAGGTATGGCCTTGCTTGGTGCGGATAGGGGATGCAACGTCATAGAAATACCTTGCATCCCCTGTTTTATTACCATCGATAGCGATCGAATACCTTAGAAAAGCGATTTCGCAGCCACCGTCGCCACTTCTGCCAACGGACCCGGGTAGATACCCAGGATGACAGTCACGACCATGGAGAAGATGACCGTCAGCTTCATGGGGCCAGAAACAGGTATAGGCCGGTCGTCCTTCGGGTCATCGCGCCACATATAGAGGGACACATTCAGATAGTAGTAGACGGAGACCATGGACATGACGAAGCCAAGGAAGGCCGGCCAGAGGACGCCCTTGTCCATGATAGCCGAAAAAAGGTACAGCTTGCCGACAAAACCGGCAAGAGGCGGGATACCGGCCAGCGAGAGCAGGCTGATGGTCATCACCGATGCCAGAAGAGGCTGTCGCTGAGACAGTCCGGCATAATCAGCAATCTCATCAGATCCGATAGCCCGACCGACGGCAGTAGCAACAGCAAAGGCGCCCATGTTAGCGACCACATAAAGCATAGCGTAGAAGAGAATGCCCTTCACGCCGGGAGCGTCTGTCGACATGAGACCGACCAACAGGTAGCCGGCCTGAGCGACAGAGGAATAGGCCAGCATTCGTTTGATATTGGTCTGGGGGATGGCGACAACGTTGCCGATCACCATGGTGACGCCAGCCAAAACTGCAATGACCGTCAGCCAGTCGGCGCCGCCCTGAAGGGGCATACCTTCCAGAAATAGACGAACCAGGACAGCAAAACCGGCCGCTTTGGAGGCTGCCGCCAGGAAGCCGGTGACCGGCGTCGGGGCACCTTCGTAGATGTCAGGCGACCACATGTGAAAAGGCACAGCAGAGATCTTAAAGCCGAAACCGGCAATGATGGTGACGACGGCGATCGCCAGCGCAGGGCTCCAGGTGAGCCGCGCCAGCAGGTCGGGGATGACCGTGGTACCTGTCAAGCCATAGAGGAGGCTCAACCCATAGAGCAACACTGCCGAAGAAGCGCCGCCGAGTAGCAGGTACTTGACACCCGCCTCCGAGGAACGGCCGTCGCCAAGGATATATGCGACGAGAATGAAGAAAGTGATTGTCATCAGTTCCATGCCGACATAGAGAGTGACCAGGTCGTTTGCCGAAGCCATGACCATCATGCCCAGGGTGGCAAAGACGAGCAACGCGTAGAACTCGGTCTTAAATCGGGGCAGTCCATCTACATAGTCGATGGCCGACAAGATGACGAGGATCGCGGCGACGAGGAAGATCTCCTTCATGAAAACGGAGTAATCGTCCAGGATCCAGAGTTGGTGGAAGGTGTTGGTGTTGATGCCATACTGGAAGAAGGTGACCACGAGGATACCCAACAGGCCGAAGACAGCCGCATAGGCGACGCCGCGATGACTATCTTTTTTCCGGTTGAGCAAGCCGATGGCCAGCAACCCGATGCCCAGCAAAGCCGTCAGCATTTCTGTCGTGAGCAGACTAAAATTCATCTCAGAAGCCACCTCCGATCATGGGGGCGGCGCCCAATTTGGCCAGGAAGGCCGCCACCAGGGGCTCGACGCCGGAATTGACCATATCCATCAGCAGGTGCGGGAACATGCCGCCCAGGACCAGAACGGAGCCGAGGACGAGCAACGGCACCAGTTCGGCGCCCTTCGCGTCCTGCAGGTGGTCAAATTCGGAGCGTCGCGGTCCGAAGAGCACATCGGCGATCATCCGCAAGGTATAGAGAGCGGTGATGATGATGCCGGAGATGGCGATGATAGCCAGGACCTTGTAGACAGAGAAGGAGCCGACAAAGATGGTGAACTCGGGGATGAAGGAGATCAGACCCGGCAGTCCGAGCGAGGCCATGCCCGCCATCATAAAGCCGATGGCCACCCGAGGCATCTGGTGGGCCAGACCGCCCATATCGGGGATCCAACGGGTGTGGGTTTTTTCGTAGAGATGGCCGATCATGGCGAAGAAGAGGGCCGACATGATGCCATGAGCGAACATGTTGGCGACGGCGCCGTTGATGCCGATGACGTTCAGCGCCGCCAGGCCGATCAGCACATAGCCCATGTGGCTCACTGAGGAGTAACCGACGACATACTTGAGGTCCTTCTGAGCCAAGGCGATCATCGCCGCATAGGCCACGTTGGCCACAGCCAGGAAAGCGATAACAGGTGCCCAGAACTTGGCCCCCACCGGCAAGGTCAAAAGACCAAGACGGATGAGACCGTAGCCGCCGATCTTCTTCAAGACACCGGCGTGGATCATGGAGACGGCAGTCGGTGCGCCGGCGTAGCCGTCGGGCGACCAGGAGTGGAAGGGGAACATGGAGAGCAACGACCCGAAACCGACGGCAAGCAAGAAGAAAGCGAAGATCTGGAAGGAGTCGCTGAAATTCGCCGTCGCCAGTTTTTCCATGAGGAAGGTGCGCTCACCAGCCGGGAAGGCGTTCAGGTAGATAGCGATGACGCCGACGAGCAGGAAGGCTGACCCGATGAGCAGGTAGATGGTCAGCTTCATACCTGCATACTCTTTGGTGACCCGCTTGCTGGAGCCCCAGATGATCACCATGATATAGATGGGGATGACCACCACTTCATAGAAGAGGAAGAAGATGAAGAGGTCGCGGCTGATGAAGGTGCCCATGACCCCGGCGATAAGCAGAAGCAGGAGGACAAAGAAGACTTTCGGCCGTTTTTCTTGGTTCCAGGAGGCGAAGATGGCGCTGAAGCCGATCAGGTTGGTGAGCAACAGCATGGGCAGCGAGAGGCCGTCGACGCCCATCGCGTAGGTGACGCCCAGTTCCCTCACCCAGACCACATCTTCCGTAAACTGCATACCCCCGAGGGCAAAGTCATAGGCGAAATAGGCGTACAAGGTGAGGATCAGAGACACAGCCATAGAAAAGGCGGCGATCCACTTGATCGACTTATGCTCATCCTGCGGAACGAACACCAGCACCAAGGCTCCGATGATCGGCGCCAACAGCGTGATGGTCAGCAAAGGGAAGCCCATCACTTTCCACCTCCGATCAAGGCCATGGCGGAGTGGTTCCCCATCAGGCCCATCATGACTGCCATCAGAACAACGGTGAAGAAGAAGATCATAGCGTAATGCTGCAACTGTCCAGTCTGGACGCGGCGCAAGCGGCGTCCTGCCCAGCCTGTGCCGTCAGCAAGGCCATCGATGAAACCATCGACGATGTGGATATCGACCCAATAGAGGAAACGGGCTGTGCCTGCCACAAGGGTCTTGTTGATGGCTTGATAGATCTCATCAATGAAAAATTTGCGATAGGACAAGGTGTAGAGGATGCCGGCGCGGCGAGCCAACTTCTCATTGTCAATCAGTTTAGCACCATAGATGGCCCAGGCGAGGCTGATGCCGGCGACGGCCAAGACGACGGAGCCACCCATGACTGACCAGTCGACTTCTGGATGGTGGTACTCGCCATAGCGCACCCAGTAGCCGAAGCCATGCTCCGTCCAGGGTGTTCCGACAAGACCGCCCACAATGGCCAAGACAGCCAGGACAGCCATAGGCAGAATCATGTTCCAAGGGGACTCATGGGGATGGTTTTTGGGATTTTCTTTGCCGAAGAAGGCCACAAAGACCATCCGCGACATGTAGAAAGCGGTCATAAAGGCGGTCAGCGACGCCAAGATGTAGAGATCCGTAAAGCCGTGCAGCTTTGTCATCAGCAGGATCTCATCCTTAGACCAGAAACCGGCAAAAGGCGGGATGCCGGCGATGGCCAGGGTGCCGATGACCATGAAGGCCGCTGTCCAAGGCATTTTCTTGCGCAGACCGCCCATCTCGAAGATGTCTGCTGTGCCGTGCAGGGCGTGCAGGGCAGAACCGGCGGCAAGGAACATGAGTGCCTTGAAGAAGGCATGGGTCATCAAGTGGAACATGGAGGCCGTCAGACTGCCAACGCCGAGGGCCATCATCATATAGCCCAACTGGGAGACTGTCGAATAGGCCAAGATTCGTTTCATCTCCCGCTGGGTCAAGGCGATGGAGGCGGCGAAGAAGGCTGTAAAGCCCCCGATATAGGCGACGAAGTGCTGCGCTTCAGGCGCCACTTGGAAGAGCGTGAATGCGCGAGCCACCAAGTAGACACCGGCGACGACCATCGTAGCAGCGTGAATCAGGGCGGACACAGGGGAAGGACCCTCCATGGCATCGGGCAACCAGACGTGGAGCGGAAACTGGCCAGATTTGCCAATGGGACCGATGAAAACGAGGATGCCGATGAGTGTGATCAGCGCCGGGTGGGCTAGGGCAAATGCCGGCAGCTTGTCCGCCAGTTCGGCAAATTCAAGGGTGCCGAAGTTGATCTGCAGGAACATGATCCCCAGGAGCAGGCCAAAATCGCCGATCCGAGTCGTCATAAAAGCCTTTTTGGCCGCTTCCCGCGCCGAATCTTTGAAGTAGTAATAGCCGATGAGCAGATAGGAACAGAGGCCGACCAATTCCCAGAAGATGAACATCTGCAGGAGGTTGGTGGCGATGACCAGACCGAGCATGGAGCAGGCGAAGAGGGACAGATAGGCGAAAAAACGCGTATAGCCCGGGTCGCCATGCATGTAGCCGGTCGAATAGATCATGACCATCGTCGCCACGAGGGTGACGACAAAGAGCATCATGGCCGAAATGGGGTCGATATACTGGCCCATGGTGATGCTCAAACCAGGCATGGAAAACCAGCGCACTTCTTTGATGAAGGGTTGTTCGATCAATTCCGGATGCTGCAAAATCCCCGCGACGACGCCCAGCGAAAGCAGAAAAGAAGCGCCGCAGAAGAGGATGGCCGTCGTGGATGCCGTTTTCTCCATGTTCTTGAAGGGGAAGGCGATCAGCACAAAGGCCACAAAGGGCAGCAGCGGAATCAGCCAGGCATTATTCAGACTAAACAGGGCAAAATCCATTCCTTTGCCACACCTACCTTACTTTCCGGTTGTCGCTGTTGCACTCGGCCTACCATTTGAGCCAATCGAGGTCATCCACGCTGGTGGTGGCGCGATCCCGGTAAATGCTGATCACAAGGGCCAGTCCTACGGCCACCTCAGCCGCTGCCACGACGATGACGAAGATGGAAAAGACCTGCCCTGTATAACTGGCCGGGGCGATGAACTTGTTAAAAGCGATAAGGTTGACGTTCACCGCGTTCAACATCAGTTCGATGCCCATCAACAAGGCGATGGCGTTCCTTTTAATAAAGACGGAGTAGAGGCCGAGGCAGAAGAGTGCTGTGCCGAGCAGCAGGAAATGGGTCAGTCCGATGGGAGCCACTAAAGCCATTGGGTTGGTCACGCTTCCTTCGCCCCCTTCGCAAGGATGATGGCGCCGATCAGGGCAACAGTCAGCAGGATGGCTGCCGCCTCAAAGGGCACAACGAAGTCCCCCAGTAGTTGCGTGGCGATCCCGTCGATGGCCGTCACCTGCGCCGGCGATGCATCGATGGGCATAAAGGGAGTGAAAGCGATCGCCCAGCCGCAGATGGCAAAGGTGAAGGCTGCGGTGAAAGCGCCCCAGACAACCCAGCGGTTGTTGGCGTTTGTTTCTTTCATGTGCGGACGGCGGGTCAACATGACGCCGAAAGCGATCAAGATGGCCACGGCGCCGCCATAAACGAGCACCTGCACAGCCGCCAAAAAGTCAGCGTTCAGGAGAACGTAAATTCCGGCGACACCGATGAAAGACGCTGCCAGCAACAGGGCCGAATGGACGATATCCTTGAGAAAGACCACCCCGGCGGCCGACAGGAGAGTCAGCGCGGCAAGGCCGTAAAAAGCCCCCGCATAAATCCATTCATTCATCATCGGCCCATCACCCCTTCTCCCCATCTGCCGGGGGTTCCTTGACCTCGGGCACATCATAGCCACGCCTACGGGCCAGCTCGATGCAATCGAAGACCAGGTCTTCCCGGGAATAACCTGAAAAGGCGAACTCGCCTGTCCAATCGATGCACTTCACCGGACAGGCATCGATACAGAGGTTGCAAAAGAGGCACAACCCGGCATCATGCACATAGGTGCTCAACTTGCGTTTGTTGTTTTCATCCCTGACACTCGTCAGCTTGATCGATCCGTTAGGACAGGCATTCTGGCAGATCCCGCAGGCGATGCACTTGCTCGTCTGCAGTTTCAGCGTGCCGCCCCTGAAACGATCGCCCAAGTCAGGCATCACATCGGGGTACTCTTCGGTCACTTTTTTGCGGAAGAACTCCTTGAGGGTGACCCACATCCCGGTGAGCAAACCTTTGCCTTGCATCCATTACCCTCCTATCGCCATGCGGTAGAGATAGATCCCCACCCCGGTGACCAGGATGTTCGCCAGCGACAGGGGAATCAAGACTTTCCAGCCGAAGGCCATCAGTTGGTCAACGCGGAAACGCGGGAAGGTCCAGCGGAACCACATGAAGAGGAAGATCATGAAATAGGTCTTCCCTGCGAACCAGGCCCAACCCGGAATAAAGGCCATCAGGTCGCCCAGTGCTCCCGGCAGGGGCAGCGGCTGCCAGCCCCCGAGAAAGAGAGTCGTGGCGATGGCCGATACGGCGACGAGGTTGGCATATTCGGCCAAAAAGAACATGGCCCAGCGCATGCCCGAGTATTCCGTGAAGGGACCGGCGATGATTTCCCCCTCGCACTCAACAAGGTCAAAGGGTGTCCGGTTGGTCTCCGCCGTCGCCGCGATCACATAGATCAGGAAGGCGACCGGTTGCAGGAAGACGAACCAGATGCGGTGCTGCGCCTCCACAATGGCGGACATCTGAAGAGAGCCGACCAGCATGATCACGCCGATGAGCGAAAAGATCAGGGGAACCTCATAACTGATCATCTGGGCCACAGAGCGCATGCCGCCGATCAGGGAGTACTTGTTGTTGGAACCCCAGCCGGCCATCAGAAAGGGCAGCGTCGACAAGGACGATATGGCGATAAAGTAGAAGATGCCGATGTTGAGGTCCACAGGAACCGCTTGATCGTCGAAAGGGATGACGGCATAAGCGCCGATGGCCGGGACGAACAGCAATACCGGACCCAAGGCCCAGACCCAGGGGTCGACCTTATGGGGCTTGTAGTCTTCCTTAACGAGCAGTTTCAGCGTGTCCGCCACCGTCTGCAAGAGACCCCAGGGACCTACCCGGTTGGGGCCGAGACGGGACTGCATGAAGGCGGCCACCTTCCGTTCCATTAGCACCAAGACAACGGCGTTGGTGAAGATAAAAATGATGACGCCCAGCAGCCCCGCACCGTACATGACGATATCGGTGAGGTCGTTACCCAGCAAGGGGCCGAGAAAGGACCGCAGGAAGCCGCTGATCGCCATAAAAATGTTTTGGTCAGTCATCTCATCGTCTCCCACCTTGCATCAACAGTCTACCTCACCCAGCACCGGATCCAGGGTGCCCAGGATGGCGACGACATCACCGATTTTAAAGCCGCGGCAGAGCTCGTCCAGGAGTTGGAGATTGATCATGGCGGCGCGGCGGGCATGCCAGCGATAGGGCTTTAGAGAACCGTCGCTGACGACGTAGAAGCCGATCTCGCCTTTGGCGTTCTCGATCCGGTGATAGACCTCGCCGACAGGCGGCTTGATCGCCTTGGGCATCTTGGCCATGATGGGACCCTCGGGCAGCTGATCGAGCGCCTGCTCGATGATCCTAGCCGACTGCTCCATCTCTTCCATCCGCACCATGAAGCGGTCCCAGTTGTCGCCTTTGGTCCCCAGGGGGACCTTGAAGTCGAAACGGTCATAGATCCCATAAGGATCAGCCTTGCGGACGTCATAATCGACGCCACTGGCCCTGAGCACCCCGCCGGTAGCCGACATGGCGATGGCTCGCTCGGCGCTGAGAGGCGCCACGCCCTTTAGCCGCATCTGAAAAATCTCGTTGCCGACGATCAGCTTATCGTAGGTCTCCATCATGCCTTTAAAGTCGGCGAGGAATTTCCGACACTGGGCCACCCAACCATCCGGCAGGTCCTGGGCGACGCCGCCAGGGCGGATGTAGTTGAAGGTCATCCGGGCGCCGCAAGCGCGGTTGAACAGCTCCAGAATGTGTTCCCGGTCGCGGATAAAAAAGACGAAGCCAGTCACGCCGCCGAGGTCCTGGACAAGGCTGCCGCAGCAGATCATGTGAGAGGCGATCCGGGACAATTCGCACATGATCACGCGGATGTATTCGGCTCGCTCGGGCACCTCGACGCCCATCAGCTTTTCCACAGCCTGAGAGATGCCCAGGTTGTTGCCCATGCCGGCCAGGTAGTCCATCCGGTCGGTGAAGGGGACCGTCTGGATATAGGTCCGGTTCTCGCAGATCTTCTCGATCCCGCGATGGAGATAGCCGATGACCGGCGTCGCTTTGACGACGACCTCGCCGTCCAATTCTAGAACGATCCGCAACACGCCGTGGGTCGATGGGTGCTGCGGCCCGAAGTTCAGTTCATAGGTTTGTGTTTGCAAAGGATCTCACCACCCTACGCTCTTGGTTGGAGCTTGAAATCTTTCCGCAAGGGATGTCCTTCAAACTCATCCGGCAGCAACAACCGCGCCATGTTGGGGTGTCCGGCGAAGGTAACCCCCATCAGGTCAAAAACCTCCCGCTCCATCCAGTCGGCGCCGGGCCAGATGCCAGTCACCGACGGAACCTGGGCCTCTTCCGCCGCGGTTCGCGTTTTCACACGCAAGTCCAACCGGTGTTTGAGCGAAAACAGTTGGTAGACGACTTCAAAGCCGGCATCCTTCCGGTCGACTGCTGTCAAGTCCGAAAGCATATCAAAAGCGAAGTCCGGTTCGCGGCGCAGTTTTTCCATCACCGCAAGCAGTTGTTCCTTAGGCACAACAACGGCACGGCTGACTCCTTCTCCAGTGACTTCAACTTCTGCCTGCAGCCGTGCCGCCAGTTCGTCCTGGCTAAACTGGTCCAAGAGATTACTTGCCATGCTTCAACCCCACTTTGGCCGGGTTTTGGATTTTCGCCTTCAACTTGAGGAAACCGTCGAGCAGAGCCTCAGGCCGCGGCGGGCAGCCCGGCACGTAGACATCGACGGGGATGACCTTATCCACGCCGGGTACGACGGCGTAGGAGTCGGCAAAAGGGCCGCCGGTGCAGGCGCAGGAGCCCATGGCGATGATCCACTTCGGCTCCGGCATCTGTTCGTAAACCCGTTGGATGGCCGGCGCCATCTTCCAGGTCAGGGTGCCGGCGATGATGATCAGGTCCGCTTGCCGGGGAGAAGGACGGAAGACCTCATAGCCAAAACGAGCCATGTCAAAACGGCTGGCACCAGTAGCCATCATCTCGATGGCGCAGCAGGCCAAACCGGAGGACAGGGGCCAGAGGGAATTGCCGCGCGCCCAGTTAAAGACCGCTTCTAAGCTGGTCATGATGATGTTTTTCTTGATCAGCTCATCAACCTGACCCTCGCTGAGGGTGTCGACGTTCTTGTCTATTTCCATTCCAACGCTCCTTCCTTCCAGGCATACCAGAAACCGACGACGAGAATGGTGATGAAGATGAACATCTCCACTATCGCAAAGGTCCCCAGTTGCTGGAACTTGACAGCCCAGGGATAGAGGAATACGGTCTCTACGTCAAAAGCCACAAAGACCAGCGCATAGAGAAAATAGTTGGACTTGAACTGAATCCAGGTGTCCCCGATGGTTTCCATGCCGCACTCATAAGGTTCACCCTTCACGAGGCTGTTTTTGCGGGTCTGCAACAACCGGGACACGGCAAAGGCGAGGAAGGGAATAATGAGACCAGCGGCGAGGAACAAACTGATGCCCAAGTACTCTTTCAACAATCTTGTTCCCTCCTTCCTTCGGGAATTCTATAGATAAACTGGTCAACTGAGAAGCGGAGTCCCAAAACGATATCATTCGACGCTTTGGGACAAATCCCTTCCAAAGAAGAAAAAATGGCAAAATCAATGCGCCTTAAACATAGCATTGACGTTCCCTGTACATATTAAAGCAAAAACTCGGTCCTGTCCATGTATACATAGAGGAAACCGAGTCGTTGGTAGAGATTTTCCTTTTCGCTGGATCATGGGATGACAATGACCTGACTTCTGACTTCGCTGGAATCAGTCCCGCCCCTTGCCCATGTCCTTATCGAGGCGATAGACGAAGGCGAGGACCTCCGCCACCATCCGATACAATTCGGGAGGAATTTCCACACCCAGATCGAGTTTGGATAACAATTGAACGAGCGTAGGATCCTCGTAGACAGGGATTTCTTTCTCTCGGGCGATCTCCAGGATCTTGCGAGCGAGGTGACCCTTGCCGGTGGCGATCACCTTCGGCGCCGCATCAGCGGAAGGGTCATAACGGAGAGCCACCGCCGCGTCTTCTGCTGACAGAGGCTTTTTTCCCGGTTCGTCCATCAGTGCCCCTCCTAGATGCGGATATTCAAACGGCCAAGTTCAGAGCTCATCGGGGCCTCCGCCGGCGCCGGGCGCAGATCCGCCGGCGGACCGACGCGCCAGTTCGCCCCGCCCAGGTGAAAACCCTGTTCAGCCAGCGCCTGCTGCAGTTCGGGCCAAGCAACCTGTCCGGCTTTCATGACGGCCGGATCGACCACCGTCACCCTGCTCTGGACCTCCTTGCGCCGCACCGCCAGCTCGATGGAGATAAAACCGAGGTGTTCCGTATCGAGGACGAGCGCCAAGCGAACATTTTCCGGATCAAGGGTGCGGTTTTTTCCGTCTTTATAGACACGGAGTTGGCCGTAACCCTCCTTTCCCCCGGCCAACCGGTAAGGGATCGTAAAGGACAGATAGTCATTATCGCCTTGAATCCCCTTGTCAAGGCCCTGCAACACCTGGTGACCAGCCAAACGTTCCTCGATCGCCACCCCCCGAGAAATCAGGTCAGCAGCGTCTACGCCCCGGCTGGTAAAAAAGGATTCCACCTCCCGGACAGCTCGGGCGATCTGCTGCGCCAGCGCTATTGTCCTGTCTCTGGCCGTTCCCTCCGCCATACCCTGGGCGGCTTTTTCCCCGCTCACCCGTTCTGCCGCCGGTCGGTCTGTCGCAATGTTGTCCCGAACAGAGGGCTCAACGGCCGCCCTGCCCGATCTCCCCGTCGCTCCGGCATCAGAAGACGCGCCTGCTTCTACAAAAGGATCGCCACCCCGGTTCATCGCACCGGGAGCAACGGCAACATCTAACCGATTGACGGGCGTTGAACGGGACTGACTGAGTCCGCCCCGTTCACCCCTAGAGACAAGCATTTGACTTTCCAAGAGGCGCGCCAACTTCCGGGCGAGCACCTCCGCCGGATCCTTAGATTCGGGCAGCGTCTTGACAAGCTCAGCCTCCAGCTTAAGCAGCCCTTCCGGCACATCTCCCCCTTGGGCTTTGATCACGGCCTTGGCCTCATTGAGCCAATCCTGCAGGCCTTGCAGCGGCTCGCCAGTAAAAGCCGATTGCAACAGGCGCAGCATTTCCCCTCCCATAGGAATCGCCGACTTGAGGGCAAAAGCGGCCGTCTGGGACGACTGTTCCCCCGTATTGCCGAGCAAGGCCATTGCCCGAGCCACCTGCTGAAAGTTCTCCCGCGTCAACCCCAGCATAGAAGCCGTGAGGGATCTCAAGATCATCCGATTCTGCGGCGTATCGTCCATACCGGCCTGCCTCAGCAGAGTCGCCGCCCGGTCTCCGGCAGCATCGCGGCTTTCCAGCGGCAGCAGCCGCGCCCTCACCTGCCCCTCACTATGACCCTGTACCTCCAACCGGATCGCCTCGCCGGGAGACAAAGGGTATGGCGATTGGAGCGTCAGCTTTTTTCCCTCTACATTCACCGCATAAGTGTCTTTGAGCAGCATCTCCAGCACCAGTCCATCGACAATGGCGCCGACCTTCCAGTTAACCCCTTCAGGCCTGTTTCGTTGCCCCCTGCCGAAAAGCAATGCCCGTCCCAGGATCTGGCTGATATCCACAGGTCAACCCCCCTCTGGTCGACGCAGGTGTACGAAAGTCTCCCGATGCAACAAACAGGTTCCCTGTTCCAGGATCGCCGAACGATGCGCCTGCGTGCCATAGCCTTTGTGCTGTTCAAAACCATAGCCGGGAAAAAACAGAGAATACCGCTTCATCAAACCATCGCGAACCACCTTGGCCAGGATCGATGCGGCCGCCACCGGCGCCGCCAAGGCGTCTCCATCGATCAACGCCTCTTGCGTCCCCTCATAACCGGGGACTTTTTGATTCCCGTCGACAATCAGGTAATCGGGCCTGTCACCCAATCGATCGATCGCCAGAGACATTGCCCGAAAGGTTGACGGAACAATGCCGATCCGGTCGATTACCTGTGACGATACGATACCGATCCCCCATGCCAAAGCCAAGCGCTTGATCTCCACTGCCAAAGCCTCTCGACGCGCTGGCGACAGTTTTTTGGAATCGTTCAATCCCTCCATCATACAGCCGAGCGGAAGGATCACCGCTGCAGCCACCACCGGACCGGCCAAAGAACCCCGACCGGCCTCGTCGACACCGGCAATCACGTGGAACCCCTTACGACGCAGCAGCGATTCCCGTTCTATCCATGATTCCTTCAATAAAAGACTGCTCTTAGCCACCATCATCCTCCGCTCTGTAGATCAGGTGGAAAGAGACACCATAGACTCCTGCGAATCCCGCCCATAGGTCCCTTTCCCGGCAGACACACTATTTCTGATATCGGCTATGGAACGGAGGGCGCCCTTTGAACAGCCTATTTCGCAGCTTGGCCCTGTTTCTCCTTTTCGGCATCATGGGATATCTATTCCTGCAACCGCTGTCGGTGGTGCCTGATGAACAGGTGCCGGCCCGTTTCGGAACCTCCTCCAAGGGCGCCACCGAAAAATACGGCTGGGGATTTGTTCGTTCCGAAAATGAAAATCCCCCTTATGTTCCAGAGTGGCAAAAAAAACAGCTGCAGGAATACGGCGCCGCCTACATGGGCGACAACAGCCGCAAGGCTGTCGCCATCACCTTCGACATGGGTTATGAACTGGAAGGCGCCACACCGCGCATTCTCGATACCCTGGCTGCCCACAACGCCAAGGCGACCTTTTTCCTGGCCGGACACTGGGTGAAGACACAGCCCGACCTGCTCCGGCGCATGATCGCCGAAGGCCATACGGTGGCCAATCACACCTGGAACCACCTCAGCCTGCCAGATATCTCTACAGAAAAGCTCACAGAAGAGATCCTATCGCTGCACAGGGACATCCAGCAGGCCTCCTGCACAGATTATCAGGCCAAATACCTGCGGCCTCCCAGAGGTGAGTACAGCCGCAAATCCTTGGAATCAACGAAAAACCTCGGTTATCGGACCATTTTCTGGAGCATCTCCTCAGTGGACTGGCTGCCATCGTCACGACCCCAGCAGGTTCATGAAGATGTAAGCAGCCAACTCCACCCCGGCGCCATCGTTCTGCTCCACGGCAACTCAAAAGCTGTCGTCGAAGCGATGGACCCCATCTTAAAAACCATTCGAGAACGGGGATATACAGTGGAGACGCTGGATCAGATACTCCCGCCGATGCCCGCCGACGCAACCGGTTCGAACGAATAAGCCAGGAACAACCGAATAGAGGAACCAAAAAAAATCGCCCTTCGCGAAGAGGGGCGCTGGTTGTATTCTTCCGGCTTATCCGACTGGCTTGTCCAGTGTGTGTCGTCCGAGCTTGCCGGAGCGAAAGTCGCTGAGCACATGAATCGCCGCCTTTTCGCGGTCCAATACCCCGCCGGAACCCAAGAATCCCCGGCGGCGCGCCACAGCGTCCAGCCATTCTACGTCGGCGATCTCGCCCATTTGAAAACCATACCGCTCTGCTACGGATTGCGGCGCCACGTCAGAGAGAAACTGAAGAATAAACTGAGCTACCTCTTGCACCTGGACGACGAGGTCACTGACGGCGCCTGTGGCCGATAGCTTGAAACCAACGAGAGGGTCTTCAAACTTAGGCCAGAGTATTCCCGGCGTATCAAGCAACTCCAATTTCTGACCGATGCGCACCCACTGGGGGCCGCGGGTCACACCGGGGCGATCGGCTGTCACCGTCCTGTGCCGACCGGCCAGGCGATTGATCAGCGACGATTTGCCCACATTGGGGATGCCGACCACCATGGCCCGAAAGGCGCGAGGCCGCATTCCCCGCTGCCGCCACCGTTGAATGAGGGGTTTTAGCGTCTGTTCGACAAGAGGCGCGATCGCCCGTACACCTTCTCCAGAAACGGCGTCGATGGACAGGGCCGGAATGGACTGCAAACGAAAATAGTCGATAAAACATCTCGTCGCCGCCGGTTCAGCCAAGTCGGCCTTATTCAGCAGAATGATGCGAGGCTTTTCTCCGAGTATCCGATCGATATCAGGGTTGCGGCTGCTGAGAGGGATCCGCGCGTCAACCAGTTCAAGCGCCAGATCGACCTTGGCCAGGTCTTCACCCACCTGACGCTGCGCCCGGGCCATATGGCCGGGAAACCATTGAATACCACTCAAAGTCACGTTCCTCCAAGCGTTCGGATCCGATCAAAAGGCCAGTAGAGAAAAACAGCCTGTCCGATCACATTGTCCCTCGGCACGAACCCCCATATCCGGCTGTCATCGGAGTGATTCCGGTTATCCCCCATGACAAAGAACTTACCTTCCGGCACAGTGACGGGGCCGTAATCGCTCATGCGCAGGTTCGGCGGCAGATAAGGTTCCGGGATTGGCCGATCATTGACGTACACCTGGTTGTTGCGAATCTTGACCGTTTCGCCTCCGACAGCGATGACCCGCTTGACAAAGTCACGGCTGGGATCGACAGGGTAGCGAAAGACGATGATCTGGCCGAGCGCCGGCTCGGAAAACCAGTAGTTGACCTTGCTGACAATGATCCTGTCCAACGGCTTTAAAGTCGGTTCCATCGAACCGGAGGGGATATAGAAGGGTTGAAAGAGGAAATAGCGGATCAGAAAGGCCAGCGCGACGGCCACCAGCACGGCTTCGGCGATCTCCCGAACAGCCGACTTCTGCGGTTTCGCTTCCTTTGACAGTGCAGACTCCTTCGGTTGCTGAATCTCTTCCACAGGAACATCCCTCCCGACTCCCATTTTATGCCAGTCAATCGATAGACAAAAGGGACTGGCTTCCCAGTCCCTGAACACCAGTCCTACCGTTTGTCTCGAATCCGAGCCGCTTTGCCGGAGAGGTCGCGCAGGTAGTACAACTTGGCCCGGCGCACGCGTCCGCGGCGAACAACCTCTATCTTGTCGAGGCGCGGGGAGTGAACGAGGAAGGTCCGCTCTACGGCAACACCGTAAGAGACGCGGCGAACGGTGAAGGTCTCACTGAGACCACCGCCGCGGCGCTTGATGACGATCCCTTCAAACAACTGGATCCGTTCCCGGTTTCCTTCCACAACCTTGACGTGCACCTTGACAGTGTCGCCCGGTTTGAAATCAGGGATATCCTTTCGCAGTTGCTCCGCTTCGATCTGGCGAATAATATCTTGCATCGATCTGTACCTCCTTCCGGCCCAGGCGTTCTTACCCCACCTTATCTCATGGAGCAGCGGACCGCCCTTGCTCAGGGGGGAACAACGTTCCCACCTACAAACAAAGACATTATAGCATAAGACGGTTATTCAGACAACAAAGAGTTTCCCCATAATCGGAAGAATTCTAACCGTGTCGTAGGCGCAGCACTCGGCATAAACCGCCGCTAGCGTAAAGGAGTCGCCCGTAGCAGAGCGTTAACCATGACGTCAGGTTTGCGCCGGCGCAGTGAGCCTTTGATCGGAGCGGCGTAAAGCGAGCGCAGGCTGCGGATCGGTTAAGCGCGCCACCGTTCACATGCAGAAAAGCCCCGAGGTTTGGCGCGCCAGCGTAGCAGACAAGCGGGTAGCCGCGCAGCTCTTGGCAAGCGGAGCCGGCGCAAACCGCAACGGAGCGAAAGCGCTAAAACAAAAAGTTGTTACTCTGACGACTCGGTAGCGCTACAGGGCACGCAAAAGTCACCCTCAAACCACGGCTCCCCCAGCAGCCGATCCAGAATGATCGCCGCCGCCGCCCGCACCGACAAATGGTTGTAAGACCCCCGCCCCCAAACCGGGTAGAGGATATAATCGGCCTGCAGCATCATCTCGCGCTCCATACCGAAGCCGGTGCCGAAGAGCAAGAGCCAGGGGCCCTCTTCGGCGACGAACCTTTCCCGCATCTGCCGGTAACCGACTGAGTTATCGTAAGTCCGGGCGTCGGTCGTGATGATCTTCGGGCGCCGCCCCTCTTTTTCCTCGATGACCGCCATCGCCTCTTCCAGCGTCGCTGTCACCTTCAGCCGTTCTAGGGCCTCCCTGCGGTCTGGGTTGTATTCGGCGCCGTAGCCTTCCATCCAATAGCGCAGGATCTCGCCGACCAGGCGCTGCTGCGCTTGATGGGGGTGGATGACAAAATAGCCGGCCACATCATAGGTGGTGGCGCTGCGGGAGATATCGTGGAGATCCAGGTTGGTCACCGATGTGGCGATGACCTGCATCCGTTTGTTATAGACGGGGTAGTGGACAAGACCGATATAGAGGCGAACATCCTGCAGGTTCACGTGCGCGGCTCCCTCCCCTTAGCGCGTTTCTTCTTTGGCTTCTCCGGGATCTCAGCGTCGAGGCCCAGTTCACGCAGCGCCTCCGCCAACAGCACCTGATCATCAAAAGGCAAGGGCCGGCCGATGAGCAGTTCCGGGCGGTTTTGGTAGGTCCGTTTGAAAGCCTCCTTGCGCCGCCAGCGCCGGATCGCCGCATGGTGACCGCTCAGCAGTTCCGGCGGCGCCTCCATCCCGCGAAAGAGCGCCGGTTTTGTGTACTGGGGGTATTCGAGCAGGCCATCGCTGAAGGACTCTTCCTCAGCGGAGGTCTCGTCACCCAGGGCGCCCGGCAGCAGGCGGACCACGGCGTCGATGACCACCATCGCAGGCAATTCGCCGCCAGTGAGCACATAATCGCCGATGGAGATCTCTTCATCGACCCAGGCCTGGCGCACCCGGTCATCGATGCCTTCATAGCGACCGCAGATCAGCACCAATTGTTGCAAGCCCGAGAGTTCACGCGCCTTGGCCTGACTAAAGACAGCCCCCTGAGGCGTCAGCAGCACCACCCGTGACCGCAAGGGATCTCGCAGTTCCCGGGGACCTAAGATCGCCGCTAGGGCGTCGAAAAAGGGCTGCGCGTTCATCACCATGCCGGCACCGCCGCCGAAAGGGGTGTCATCGACGCGCCGGTGTTTGTTCGTCGTATAAGCCCGCACGTCGTGGGCATTGAATGAAAGGATTCCCTTCTCCCTCGCCCGCCCGATGATGCTGACATCCATCGGGCCTGTGAACATCTCCGGAAAAATCGTCAAGACATCAATCTTCATCGTATCGCCATCCGTTTACCCGGCATTCTCTGTATCGGCCATTCCCGCCTAACACCGTCCGTCAGCGCAGCCCATCGGGGAGTCGCACGGTCATCGTTCCTGCAGCCAAATCTACCTTTAGGACTACCGACTTAAGGGCCGGGATGAGTACCTCTCCCGGAGGCGACGCTTGTCGCACCACGTAGACATCGTTGCTTCCCGTCTCCAGGATCTCTTCGATCTGACCCAGCCGCTCTCCCGCTTCCGTGAAGACAGAAAGCCCTTCCAATTGAAAATGGTAGTAGCTATCTGGTTCCGGCGCCGGCACTTCCTCAACGGGAATGGTCAGGTAGCAGCCCTTGAGCCGCTCCGCCTGGGTCATGTCGCTGATCTCTTGAAAACTGACGATCACCAGTTTCTTCAGAGGGTGGGCGCTGGTGATCGTCAACACCTCCGGCGCTCCCTGAGGTGGCGCTTCCACAAACACCCGTTTTATTTCATTAAACCGCGACGGTTTTTCCGTCAAGGGCCACAGGCGGACCTGCCCGCGCACCCCCTGTGTGTTGACGATCTGCCCTACCCGGACACGCTTCGCCATAACCGGCCGGCCTCCCCATCAGATGGGAAAAAGGGAGCTTTCGCCCCCTTTCCCCGAATGTTCACCATTTCGAGTTCAATGAATCAAAGGATTTCAACCAAGACGCGCCGGCCATCCCTGGCGGCGGCCGCTTTGACCATCGTGCGGATCGCCTTAGCAATCTTGCCCTGTTTGCCAATGACCTTGCCCATGTCTTCAGGAGCGACGCGAAGCTCGATGACAACCTGCTTCTCCGTCTCCGTCTGGGTCACCTGCACGGCTTCCGGTCGATCGACCAAGGCTTTGGCCAGAACCTCTACCAACTCTTTCACGTGGGTACCTCCCCACTGGACATTCCCCGACGGTTACGCTTGCGCTTTTTTCTCCGCCATTTTGTCCAGGATCCCGGCCTTGTTCAACAAGGCCTTGACGGTATCCGAAGGTTGCGCCCCGCTGGACAGCCATTTGATCGCTTTTTCCTCGTCGATCTGCAGGATGGCCGGTTCTTTGGTGGGGTTGTAGTAACCAATCTCTTCAATAAAACGCCCATCCCGGGGAGAACGGGAATCGGCGACAACGACCCGGTAGAAGGGAGCTTTTTTCATACCCAGGCGTTTGAGACGAATACGAGTTGCCAAGAATATCACCTCCTTCAAAGGGTTTGCTTTATTGTCTGCCAAAATCTTGCTTGGCTTCTCGAAAAAGGCTGCCATGGATGGCCTACTTCATGAAAGGCATCCGGAACAAGCCCTTCTTGCCGCCGGGACCTTTGCCAGGCCCCTTGCCGCCGCGCATGTCGGCAAACTGCTTAAAGATCTTGCGCGTCTGTTCGAAGGTCTTGAGCAGGTTGTTCACCTGCTGGACTGATGTGCCGGAACCGCGGGCGATGCGTCGCTTGCGGCTGTCCTTGAGGATCTGGGGATTGCGCCGCTCCTCCGGCGTCATGGACAAGATGATGGCCTCCACATGTTTCATGTCTTTATCGTCGATCTGCACACCTTTAAGGGCCTTCATCTTGTTCATACCTGGCATCATGCCCATCAGTTGGTCCAGAGGCCCCATCTTTTTCATCTGTTGAATCTGAACCAGGAAATCTTCCAAAGTAAACTCGGCCTTGCGCAGCCGCTGTTCCATGTCTTTGGCCACTTGGGCGTCGATACTGGCCTGCGCCTTCTCGATCAGGGTGAGCACATCGCCCATCCCTAGGATGCGCGAGGCCATCCGATCGGGGTGGAACTGCTCCAAGGCATCCGGTTTTTCACCCATGCCGGCGAACTTGATCGGACAGCCGGTGACCGCTTTGACAGACAGGGCGGCGCCGCCGCGGGCGTCGCCATCCAGTTTAGTCAGAATCACCCCGTCAAGTCCCAGTTGCCCGTGAAAAGATTCGGCCACGTTGACGGCATCCTGACCGGTCATGGCATCCACGACGAGCAGGATCTCATGGGGGCGGACAGCGGACTTGATCGATTTCAGTTCCTCCATCAGCTCTTCGTTGATGTGTAAACGACCGGCTGTGTCCAACAGGACCATGTCACGGCCGTGGGCGACAGCATGCTCCACGGCACCCTTAGCGATGTCGACAGGGCTGACGCCCGTACCCATGGAAAAGACAGGCAGGTCCAGTTGATTGCCCAAGACCTGGAGCTGTTTCACAGCAGCAGGGCGGTAGACATCACAGGCCACCAAGAGGGGGCGGCGCCCCTGTTTGCGCAGGAACAAGCCGAGTTTGGACACAGTCGTTGTCTTTCCGGCACCTTGCAGGCCCACGAGCATGACCACCGTCGGCGGTTTCGGCGACAAGGTCAGCTTCGATGAGGTCCCTCCCATCAGGGCGACCAGTTCTTCATAGACCACCTTGACAACCTGCTGGCCGGGCGTCAGGCTTTCCAACACCTCTTGACCGACAGCCCGCTCCTTGACACGAGCCACAAAATCCTTGACAACCTTCAGACTTACGTCAGCCGCCAGCAGGGCCATGCGGACCTCCCGCATCGCCTCAGCGACATCGGCCTCCGACACCTTCCCCTTGCCGCGCAGCTTTTTCAAGGTGTTCTGCAGTTTTTCCGCCAATCCTTCAAACATGGCCATCGGTGGCTCCCCCGCTTTCGTCGAGCATTTCCTGCAGACGGAGGATGGCCCCTTCCAACCGTCCCCAATCGCCGTCTCCATGACAGCGTCGCAGCTCTGCCAAAACTTCCGACAGTCGGCGCCGTTCGTCCTGCCAGCGCTTGACCAATCCCAGCTTGTCTTCATAGCCCAGAAGGATCTTCTCAGCCCGCTTCAACAAGTCGAATACAGCTTGGCGCGTCACGGAGAACTCCTCGGCAATTTCCGCCAGGGAGAAATTATCCTCATAATAAAGGGATAGGACCTGTCGCTGACGTTCCGTCAACAGTTGACCGTAGAAGTCGTTGAGCAGGGCCATCCGCGTCAGTTTTTCCAATGGTCTTTCTTCCATCGCAAAACCCTTCTGTAAAGGGAGAAGACTTGACACGCTATGATTTTACTATGAGGAAAGGGCAGCTGTCAAGGTTTTCTCCTTCACGCAGCAAAGGAAGGCGACAGCCTTCCTTTGTTGACGATCGGCGCTTCTGTTGCTTTTGCGCCTCCTATGCTGCTTGCTCCTATCAATGAAGCGGAATAGATCGGCCACAGCATCAGCCGGCTTCCACAGACATCTCCCGGTCCAAGTCAGCGCAGACGCGGTTGCGTCCCTGTTCCTTGGCCCGGTAAAGGGCGCGATCCGCCGCTTCAATCAATCGCGACTTGTCCCAACCGGCCAATTTTTCAGAAACGCCGATGCTGACGGTTATATTCAGGCACAAGGTTCGATCAGGGTTCCGGAAACAGAAATTCGCCACAGCCTGACGGATTTGTTCCGCCCGTTCAATCCCACGACGGAGATCAGCATCCGGCAGAATGACGGCAAACTCTTCACCGCCATAACGGGCGGCAACCTCCTGCGGTCCCAGCTGGCTGCGCAGGATGTGAGCGATCTGCCGGAGGATTTCGTCGCCGCAGGGATGACCGTAGGTGTCGTTGAAGCCTTTGAAATGATCGATATCAAACAGCAGCAAAGTGACCGGCCGTTCCTTCATCAGTTCCTGCAAACACTGTTGAAAATAGCGGTGGTTGTACAAGCCCGTCAAGCCGTCTGTGACCGCCTGCCGAGCGAAGTATTCATTCTGTTGTTTCAGCTGATGGTACATGCTGGCGTTTTTCAAGGCGAGCGCGGCCTGGCCGGCCAGGATCTGCAGGATCTCCGCTTTCGAAGGGGTGAGCAGGTAGCGCGGTCCCATGGAATGGATGTTGATGCAACCGATGACTTCTTTAATGAAAGTCAAAGGGATGGAAGCGACATAGTTGGCCAGCGACGGACGGTACCGACGGTACTCGCCGGGATCGCCATGGATGAAGGGCTGCCCGGTCGTAAGCACCTGCCAGGCGATGCTCTCTCGAAACGCCTCGGACAGACTTTCTGGCTCCCCCTCAGCAAAACCGCAATGGCTGACAATCCGCACATCTTCCCCATCAAAAAGGATGATCGACGCCGATTCGGCACCTGTCAACGTCACCATCGCCTGCAGGATGATGGTGACGATCTCTCCTTCATCGACAGTGGTGTTGATGGCCCGGTTGATCTCGTGGAGGATGTAATTCTGACGGGTCAACTCGTCCAGTTCCTCCTGGGCCATCCGCTGGGACTCGATGGTCCGCAAGGCCTCATCCCGTTCGAGAGCGAGACGGGCGACTTGTCCCTCCAGCTCGGCCAATCTCCGTTCCAGGAGCGCCGTCTGTTTTAAACGGTCGCCGCTGTATGCCGAATGCCGCCGCCCCTCTTGCCACCGGTAGGTGAGAAAAAGCAGGACGACGGCGCTCATTCCGATGACAAAGTATTCCATCACCCCGCTCCTTCCAAAAGGAGTAGGAACCCCATGAGGGTTATATTCTCCTTTCGGGGCAGGATTCCTGCCGCTATGCCTGCGGCGTCGTCAGACGAATTGCGCGCGCACGCGCTTCCTCCATGATCCGCTTTTCATTCATGCGGACCAGTTTTCCGTCGCGCACCAGGACCTGGCCGTCGACGAGCACTGTTTCCACATCCGATCCGCGGGCCGAGTACACCAGGTGGGCCACCGGATCGAAGTCGGGACACAGATGGGGTTGGTCCATGTTGACGACGATGATATCGGCGCGCTTGCCTGCTTCCAGGGAGCCGATGGCGTCATCCCAACCCAAGGCGCGGGCGCCGCCGATGGTGGCCATCTCCAAGACGGCATAAGCCGGCATGGCCGTGGGATCGAAGAGGTTGACCTTTTGCAGGAGGGCGGCCTGGCGCATCTCTTCGATCAGGTCCAGGTTGTTATTGCTGGAGGCGCCGTCGGTGCCCAGCCCGATCACAACCTGGCGTCTGCGCAGGCTCTCGACAGGCGCGATGCCGGAAGCGAGTTTCATGTTGCTTTCGGGGTTGTGGGCAACAGCCACTTTTTTCGCGGCCAGGATCTCCTCTTCTACCTCAGACAAGTGGACACAGTGAGCCGCTAGGACAGGACGCTCAAAGAGTCCGATGCTGTCCATCAGTCGGATCGGCGATTGGCCATACTGTTTGGTGATATTCTCCACCTCTGTCCGCGTTTCGGCCAGGTGGATGTGCAGGCCCGTCCCCAACCGGTCAGCCAGGGCCATCACTTTTTTCAGGTAATCAGGGTTGCAGGTATAGGGCGCGTGGGGGCCCAACCAGACACGGATCCGGCCGTCGGCGCCCTTGTTCCAATCAGAAAAGAGCGCTTCCGACTCGCGCAGTCCCTTGTTGCCGTTCGCTTCACCGGCCACGCTGATCATGCCCCGGCTGAGATGGCCTCGCATGCCGCTTTCAGCGACTGCCTCGGCCACACGATCCATGAAAAAGTACATGTCGGCAAAGACGGTGGTGCCTGACTTGAGCATCTCGGCCGCCGCCAGCTGGGTTCCCCAGTAGACATCGTCGCCGGTCAGGTTCGCTTCGGCCGGCCAGATTTTTTCATTGAGCCAGCGCATCAAAGGCAGGTCGTCAGCGTAGCTGCGAAACAGGGTCATGGCCGCATGGGTATGGGCGTTGACCAGTCCCGGCAAGACCGCCTTGTTGCGGGCATCGATCACCTGCAGATCAGGACCGAAGAGCCTTTCCGGGGCGCTTCCCGGAAAGATGCCGGCGATGATGCCGTCCTCCACATAGACATCCCCCCGCCCGATGGCGGAACGAGAGGTCATCGGCAGCACCACGCCCCCTTGGATCAGGATTCTCGCCACAAACAACTCTCCTCTGCGCTTGCCGCTTCATACGCTGTTTGTTTATCCTCAACAGGCAAGCGAAAACAGCTTATTCACTTCGTTTCCGCCATCGCCCGCAGCGTCTCCAGGTAAGGAGGGCGGAAAACGCCACGGTCGGTGATGAAGGCCGTCACCAGCTCGGCCGGGGTGACATCGAAGGCCGGGTTGTAGACGGGCACCCCCGGCGGCGCCGTGATCGAGTCGCCGACGCGGCGGACCTCCTCAGTATCGCGCTCTTCGATGGGGATCTGAAGGCCCGATTCGAGGCTCAGGTCGAAGGTGGACACCGGCGCCGCCACGTAGAAGGGGATGCCATGGGCTTTGGCCGCCAGGGCCACACCGTAGGTGCCGATCTTATTGGCCACATCGCCGTTGGCCGTGATCCGGTCGGCGCCGACGATGACCAGGTCGACAAGCTTCTGTTTCATCACATAGGCTGCCATAGAATCGGTGATCAAGGTCACAGGGATCCCGTCCTGCATCAGTTCCCAGGCGGTCAAGCGCGCCCCTTGCAGGAGCGGTCGCGTCTCGTCGGCGAAGACGGAGATCTCCTTGCCGGCCCGATGGGCCGCCCGGATGACGCCCAGGGCCGTGCCGAAGCCGGCTGTCGCCAGCGCGCCGGCGTTGCAGTGGGTCAGGATGCCGGCGCTCTCGGGGATCAGTTCTAAGCCGTACTGGCCCATCTGCTCGTTCATGGCCCGGTCTTCGTCAAAGACCGCCTTGGCCTCAGCAATGAGTCGTTCCTGCTGTTCTTTGACACTGTATGTTCGAATGTCTTCAAGGACGGCCTCCATGCGCCGCAAGGCCCAAAAGAGGTTGACCGCCGTCGGGCGCGTCTTGCCCAGATCGGCGATCGCCTTTTTGACATCGGCTTCAAACTCGGCCCGGTCCTCACCGGTGTAGTTGAGAGCCGCTAAAGCGACGCCGAAAGCGGCGGCGGCGCCGATGGCCGGTGCGCCGCGGACCTTCAATTTTTTGATGGCGTCACAGAGGATGACGTGATCCCAGCATTCAATGTACTCTTCCGTCAAGGGCAGTTTGGTCTGATCAAGAAGCAGCAGGTGATCGTCCTGCCAGCGCATCGTATCCAACGGCGATCCCCTTTCCCCTTACAGCTTGAAGCCGCCGAATTCAGCCAGCGCATGCTGGCACTCACAGTCTGCCTCCGGTTCCAGCATGGCGATGGTCCGCATGGTCAGGCGTTTGATGTTCTCTATGTTCGCCTTCATGGCGTCAAGGACTTCCGTATGGGTTAGCACCTGCGGCGAGATGCCGGCGGCGAAGTTGGTCACCATGCAGACGGTGGCGTAACACATCTCCGCCTCCCGGGCCAAGGGCGCTTCAGGGACGTTCGTCATCCCCACCAGGTCGCCACCCAGCAGCTTGTACATGCGGATCTCGGCCGGCGTTTCAAAACGGGGGCCTTCGGTGCAGACATAGACCCCGCCGTCGTGGGCGCTCAACTGCTCCGCCTTGGCCGCTTCCAGCATGGTCTGCCGGATCCGGGCGCAGTACGGGTGGGTCACGTCGGTATGGATGACGCCGTTGGCGCCGCCTTCGAAAAAGGTGCTCGGCCGCGCCTTCGTGAAGTCGAGGAACTGGTCGATGACGACGAGGCTGTTCGTGCCCATCCTTTCGTTGAGGGAACCGACGGCGGCGGTGGCGATGATCTGCCGCACACCGAGCCGTTTCAACGCCAAGATGTTGGCCCGGTAGTTGACGAGATGAGGAGGAACCGAATGGCCCTCCTCATGGCGGTTCAAAAAGGCCACATCCTTGCCGGCGTAGCTGCCCAGTTTCAAAGAAACCGTTCCATAAGGGGTATCTACTTTGACATCACGGGGATCTCCGATCATGGACGGGTCATAGACACCCGTCCCGCCGATGATGGCGATGGAAGCCTTCAACTGGGATTCCTCCTCTTATCGCTGACGAGCATGCCGTTCATGTACACGTTGGTCGTCGGCACGTCGACAATGGTGATGACCACATTTTCCGGCTTGGCGCCGCAGTGCTGGACGAGCGCCTCGGTGATGGCTTGGGTGGCGGCGCGCTTCTGGTCTTCCGTGCGGCCTTCGAGCATGGTGATGTTGACGATGGGCATGATGCACTCCTCCTTCAATATCCTGTTTAGCCAAACAAGGCGCGGGCGAATTCAGGGGGATCGAAGTCGCGCAGGTCGTCCATCTTTTCGCCGATGCCGATGAACTTGACCGGCGCCTGCATCTCTGCGGCGATGGCCAGGATCACGCCGCCTTTGGCCGTGCCGTCCAGCTTAGTCAGCACAAGACCGGTTAAGCCCACGGCCTCGCTGAAGAGGCGCGCCTGGCTGACGGCGTTCTGCCCTGTCGTAGCGTCCAAGACCAACAGGGTTTCATGGGGAGCGCCGGGCAGCGCCCGGTCGAGAACCCGGTTGATCTTGCTCAACTCGTTCATCAGGTGGGACTTGTTGTGCAATCGGCCCGCCGTGTCGATGATCAGCACGTCGACGCCGCGGCTCACGGCAGCCTGAACGGCGTCGAAGGCGACGGCGCTCGGATCGGACCCCTCCTGATGGCGGATGACCTCCACGCCGACGCGCTGGCCCCAGATCTCCAACTGGTCGATGGCCGCCGCCCGGAAGGTGTCGCCGGCAGCCAGTAGGACCTTGCGCCCCTCCTGCTTCCAACGGTGGGCCAGTTTGGCGATGGTCGTCGTCTTGCCGACACCGTTGACGCCGACGATCAGGACGACAGTGGGCTGATGATCGAATGCGACGGGCTGGGCCTGTTCACCGAGGATACGGGCGACCTCTTCTTGAAGCAGGTCCTTGATCCGCGCCGGATCGCCGATCTTCTGCGCCTTGACAGTCTGGCGAAGCCGTTCCACCAGATCGAGGGACGTGTCAGCACCTACGTCGGCGCTGATCAAAGCCTCTTCCAACTCCTCAAAGAGTTCCTCATCGATCTTTGGCCGACCTGTCACCAAGGCCTCCACCTTCTCAACCAGGTTTTGCCGCGTCCGGGTGAGCCCTTCTTTCAGTCGGCTGAAAAAACCGGTCACCATTCCACCTCCGTGAAATCACAAGTAGTATCCGAAAATATCCAAGATTTATCCTCAGGCGCTGTTCTCATCAGGTCGGGTCATGCGCACCGAGATCAGCTTGGAAACGCCGGCCTCCTGCATCGTCACGCCATAGAGGTAGTCGGCGCTTTCCATCGTTCCTTTGCGGTGGGAGATGACGATGAACTGGCTCTTTTCTGAGAGACGCTGCAGGTAACGGCCAAAACGGGCCACATTGGCCTCGTCGAGGGCTGCTTCGATCTCGTCGAGGACGCAGAAGGGGCTCGGTCGGAACTGCAATAGCGCAAAAAGCAGCGCTATGGCCGTCAAGGCCCGTTCGCCGCCTGAGAGGAGGGACAGGTTGACCAGCTTCTTTCCTGGCGGCTGGGCCAGGATGTCCACGCCGGTCGTCAACAGATCGCCGGGAGCGGTGAGAACCAGTTCCGCCCTCCCCCCCTGAAAGAGGTCAGCAAAGACCTCACCGAAGCGGCTGTTGATCTCTTCAAAAGCTTGGCTGAAGCGGCGCACCATGATCCCTTCGATCTCTGCGATCACCTGTTCCAGCGTTCCCTTCGCCGCCATCAGATCCTCGTGCTGGCGCGAGAGAAACTGGGCGCGCTCCTGTAAGCGCTCCTCCTCTTCGATGGCCAAGAGGTTGACCGGCCCCATGTCCTTTTGCAGGGCCCGCAGTTGATTCAACCGCTTTTGTGCCGCCCGGCGGTCTTCAGGCCGGCGCCCCCGCTCACGGGCTTGCTCCGGCGACAAGTCCCATTGCTCGGCGAGGCGCTGCGTGAGGGTGTCTTTCTCCGCGTCGAGGCGGGCCAACTGCACCTCCAGCTGGTGCACTTTCTCCCGAAGGGGTTGAACCTCTGCCGCCACCGCTTTGCGGCGCTCCATCGTCTCTTTGTACCCGCGATCGGCCTCGGCCTGCTCCTCCTGGCGCAGTCGCACCTGTTCCAAGGCGCAGGCCTCTTCGGCGACAGCCGCCGCCAATTCCTTTTCCATATAAATCTGTTCTTCGGCGCAGGCGACCATTTCCCCGTTCGCCATCCGACAGCGTTCTTCCTTCTCGCCGATCTCTTTTTCGCTCTTACCGATCTCTGTATGGAGAGCGGCGAGGGACTGATCGATGCCTCGAATCTCCTCTTCCTGACGGGCGAGCGCCAGTTGCCAACGGGTAAGGTCCTCACGGTCATCTTCCCCCGCCGCGCGCAGGCGTTCCAATTCACCCTGGCGCTCGCTCATAGCCGTCTCCAGGTTCTCCGCTTCCGTCTCTGCGGCAACCATTTCATCTTGCAAGCGCGCCTTTTCCGCCATCAGACTCGCCAAATCGTCTTGCAGGATCGCCAATTCGCCCTCAATGCCGCTGATCTGGCGCGCCTCCTGCTCCATCTCCCGCTGCAAACGGGCGAGATCGGCGGCGTTGGCCGCCTTTTCGGCATCCAGATGGGCGATCGATCTTTCCTGCGCCTGGATTCGTCCTTCCAGGCGCCCGATCTGCTCAGCCGCCTCCTCCCGCTGCTGTTTGAGATCGCTGATCGCCAGACCCAAGGTCTGCTCCTCTTCGGCAAGGAGGGCCAACTCGCGCCGACGCAGGAAGGTCTGACCGCCCCTTTGCCCTTGACTGCCGCCGGTCACACTGCCGCCAGGCTGCAGCAGATCGCCTTCTAGCGTGACAATCCGCCATTGGTAGCGCGTCTGCCGGGCGAATTGGAGAGCGCCCGGCAAGTTTTCCATCACCAAGGTCCTACCCAAGAGAAAACGAACGGCCGGCATATGGGCGGTCGCAGAACGGACAAGGTCGGCAGCGCAGCCGATCACACCGGGCTGATTCAAGACATCCCGTCCCGGACCACCGTAAACCTGGAGGCTTTTTAATGGCAGAAAAGTGGCTCGTCCCTTACGCGTCCGCTTCAGATGCTCGATGGCCCCCCGCGCCGCCTGGTCATCCTCCGCGACGATATTCTGCATCCCTCCGCCTAATGCCACGTCTATCGCCGTCTCCAACCCCGGCGGCACCTCGATCAGGTCGCTGAAAACACCGATAATCCCCTGCAACTGAGGGTTGCCGGCTTTCACCTGGGCCAGCACCTCGCGAACACCGGAAGCGAATCCTTCGTAGGTCTTTTCCATCGCCTCGATGGCCTTCCGCCGGGCTGAGACCTCCTGCCAGCGCCGCATCGTCTGGCTGAGCCGGTGTTCCAGTTCGTTGAACTGGCCTCTCCATTGCGCCATCTCCGCGGCGTCGGCGTCTCGCTCAGCCTGCTTGTCCGCCCTTTGCCGCTCCCTGGCGGCAGCCTCCCGGCGAAGGCGGTCCGCCTCCCCTACCAGTTCAGACGCGCGGGAACGAGAACGCTCCCGCTCCCCTTCCAAACGGCGGACTTGGGCCTCCTGACGGGCGACGCGCAGGTCTGCCTCGTGCAGCTGCGTCCGCAAGCGCGCCAACGCCTGGGCTGAATCGAAAAGCCTCCGCCGGAGGTCGGCGATCTCCTTTTCCACTGCAGTCACGGCTTCCCGTGCGGCAGCGTTGCGCAGGAGCCGAGCATCAACCGCTTGCTGGGAGGCCATCAATTCCTCAGCCACCAGCCGTCGCCGTTCCCGCTGCTCCCCTTCCCGGTTGCGCAACTCGGCCAAGGCCAACCTGGATTGTTCCTGTTCCTTTGTCAACAGTTGAAGTTGCGCCGCAAGCCCCTTGATCCGTTCCCGAACAACATTCAACCGGCCTTGCAGCGCGATCACGCCTTCCGTCCGGCGGTGGGCCTCCTGGCGGGTAGCCGTGAGCGCCTCTTCCACCTGGCGGGCCGCCAACGCAGCGTCTGCCTCAGCGCCTTCAAGGGTGGCCAACTGGGCTTCCTTTTCCCAGAGCAGCGCCGAAAAACGGTCCAGTTCCCGCCGGGTCTTTTCCATCGTCGCCGTCATCTCTTCCCAGTCAACGACGAGCAGCCCCAATTCGACCTCTTTTCGTTCGACCTCAAGGGTCTGGTAGCGCCGGGCCAGCTCAGCCTGACTGCTGATAGCGGCCAACTGCTGTTGCAATTCTCCGATGATATCACCCAGGCGGATCAGGTGCTGCTCAGTCTCCTCCAGTTTTTTGACGGCCTCCCGCTTGCGGTTGCGGTAGCGGACGATGCCAGCCGCCTCTTCGATCAGGGCGCGCCGCTCCTCTGGACGAGACGACAGCACCTCATCAACCCGCCCTTGACCGATGATCGAGATGCCCTCGCGGCCGAGACCCGTATCAGAAAACAGCTCCTGCAGATCGCGCAGACGGCAGGGGCTCCGGTTTAGAAGGTAGTCACTCTCACCGGAGCGAAAGACACGGCGGGTCACCGTCACCTCGCGGTAATCGACAGGCAGCATCCCTTTTTCGTTGTCCAGGGTAAGAGAAACTTCAGCCATCCCGACCGGTTTGCGGCGATCAGAGCCGGCGAAGATGACATCTTCCATCTTCGAGCCCCTGAGCGAGCGGGGGCTCTGTTCCCCCAGCACCCAGCGGATGGCGTCAGCCACATTCGATTTCCCGGAGCCGTTAGGCCCTACAACGACAGTCAAGCCGGGGGAAAGCAGGATTTCTGTTTTATCAGCAAAAGATTTGAAACCGTTTAATTCGATGCGTTTCAGAACCAATTCCCGATTCCTCCCGAAAAATTCCTCTCCATTGTAGCATAGGCCCCTGGGGGGAACAAGAAAGGCCCAAAAAAGAAAAAACTGCCCGTTGCCGGACAGCCTCTTGGCCCAAACAGCCACTTATGCGGTTTTGATGTAGTCGTCGTCGTTACCGAGGCTCAACGATGAACTTGATGGCCGTCCGTTCTTCCCCATCGATGGCGATCTCCACAAAGGCCGGGATGGTGATCAGATTGATGCCGTTCGGAGCGACAAAACCCCGGGCGATGGCGATGGCCTTGATGGCCTGATTGACGGCCCCAGCCCCCACCGCCTGAATCTCGGCGCGACCTTTCTCACGGAGGATGGCGGCCAATGCTCCGGCTACCGATTTGGGATTGGATTGCGCTGATACTTTGAGTCCTTCCATTTACATAGTTCCCTCCAAGCCATAGTCGTTATGTTCTTCCCTTGGGTTCAAGATGCGGGGTATCAGCTTTGCGCTGATTCAGCCTAACGTCGCATAATGTCTTTTCTCTATTGCTATGCGAATATCCTGCATTTTCCTTCCACATCACCTGTACATTTTTCAGATTTTTGTTTTTTTGCCTGTCTTTTTGTTCGTCAAAAACCGTCATCATTCGAGTGTTCCAAGTCAGTGCAATCGACGACAGACCTTTTGCCATAGCAATAGCCCTCAAACAGAGATAGGCGAAAAAAAGAAACCGCCGAAACCACGGCGGCAACAACAGCAGGTATGAGAGAAAGTCCCCTTCACCGCCGGATCTCATAAGCTTCTCGCTTGATCCCGCAGTGCCGATATCAACGCCTCCAGGTCAAAATGACACAGTATCCGTCCCTCGCAGGCCAACCGCCAATTCCCTCGAAAAGGCATCCCAACGGCGGAACGGACGCCGACACCGGACTTGTCCAGCGGCGTCGCGCCTGAAATCACCAAGGGAACAGCGGCGTTGACATGTCGCAGGAGCCATTGCCGGTGACCGGTGACCAGGGAGAGATCCTGCGGCGGGACAATCAAGTGACAAGAAAAAGCGCCGGGACGCAGACCACTGCCGCCGCCGGCCAGAAAGGCTGCCATGCTGGCGAGCGTGTACCGGTAGGCCAGATAGCGCCTCACCCATTCGCCGAGGCTGGGGGATGCTGGACCTGCCAAGGTCGCCCGGTCGCACAGTTCGCCGGGCATGAGCCCCCACCGGATCACCGGAACGCGGTGGCAGACGCAGAGGGCCGCCATGCGTGACAACAAGCGCAACGTCCGCCCCCATCCCCAGGGTTGATAGGCCCCAGCTCGCCAAAGGCGTTCCAGCGGACTCTCTTTCAAGACAAGGGTGGGATGGATGCGTAAAAAGTCTGGTTTCAGCCAGAGACACTCCTGCAGCGACGACAAAGCGCCGGCTTCATCATCGCCCGGCAACCCGGTCATCAGGTGGATGCCGACCTGCAGCCCGCCCCGGCGCAACAGGTCCAACGCCCGGACCGTATCGGCTGGGCCGTGTCCCCGGCCGGATCGCTCCAGCACCCAGGCATGCATGGACTGTGCCCCTACCTCCACCACAGTCACCCCGTAATGGCGCAGGCGTTCCACCGTCGCCTTGTCGATGCCGTCTGGCCGCGTCGACAGCCGCACCCCGCCGATCCCCTCCCTGCCGAGCCACCGCTTGGCCGCAGCCAACAGGCTTTCCTGAACATCGCCGGGGAGCATGGTGAAGGAGCCACCGAAAAAGGCGATCTCGTGAACCTCCCCCTTCGCAACGGCCCCGGCAAATGCAGCAGGCCCTGCCAGCCTGGCCCTCTTCCAGCTGCCCAGGTAGCGCCGGACGATCTCATCGACACGCTCCGGTCCCGGCAGTCCTGCTTCTCCCGTCAGCCCTTCCTGACTGCAGTAGAGACAACGTCCGGGACAGCCCAACTGAGGGATAAAAATAGGGATGATCATCGCATCATCCCTTTCTGCCGGCCCATTCCCGCATAGCCCGGCCGGCCGCCTGTTGTTCCGCCTCTTTCTTCGTGCGCCCCTGGCCGTCGGCGATCACTGTTCCATTGACCATGACAGCAGCCACGAAGCGTTTGTCATGATCGGGGCCACTCTCGTCAACGATGCAATAGCGGATGTCTGCGGGGCCGGTCCGCTGCACCCACTCTTGAAAGGCCGTCTTGTTGTCGCCGCTGACCAGGTTCTGAGCATTTGCCAGGGCATCGCCAAAGAGATCGACGATAAAGCGGCGCGCCGCCTCAATACCCCCGGACAGGAAGATGGCGCCGATGACCGCCTCCAGGGCATCCGCCAGGATCGACGGTTTCTCTCTCCCGCCGCTGGCCTCTTCGCCGCGGCCCAGCTTCAGCCAGGCGCCGAGTTGCAGCCGGCGTGCCCCATCGGCCAGGTTGGCCTCACAGACGACAGCGGCCCGCCGGCGCGACAATTCCCCCTCTGTCCAAGTCGGGTAGCGCACAAACAACTGCTCGCCGATGACGAGGCCGAGAACAGCGTCGCCGAGAAACTCCAGACGTTGGTTGTGCTCCGGCGGCGCCTGGGGGTTCTCATACACAAAGGAGGGATGGGTCAAGGCCATCTCCAGCGTTGCCAGGTCTTCGCTGGCGATGCCGATCCGCCGAGCCAGTTCGGCTGGGTGATTGGGTGCTCTTTTCATCGGTTCACCTCAGACAAAAGATCCCCGTGACCCGAAGCGGGCACGGGGATCTTGGCAATCAACTTCCGCTTAAACAAGGCTGATGAGGGCGCCGTTTACTCCCCAGGGCGGTATTTGCGGATCGCCACAGTCGCGTTGTGTCCGCCGAAGCCAAAGGTGTTGGAGATGGCCGCATTCACCGTTAGTCTGCGCGCCTCGCGAGGAACATAATCGAGATCACAGCCCTCACCGGGGTTCTCGAGGTTGATCGTCGGCGGGATGATGTCGTCATAAACAGCGAGGGCGGAGGCGATCAACTCAACACCGCCGGCAGCGCCGAGGAGGTGCCCTGTCATGGACTTGGTCGAACTGATGGCGACCTTGTTCGCCGCTTCGCCAAAGACGGACTTGATAGCCAGTGTCTCGAAGTAATCGTTTTTCTCCGTCGCCGTGCCGTGGGCGTTGATGTAGGTGATCTCCTCCGGCTTCAGGCCGGCGTCATCGAGAGCGGCCTGCATGGCCCGGGCAGCCCCTTCGCCGTTCGGCGCCGGGTCCGTAATGTGGTAGGCGTCACAGGAGGAACCGTAGCCGACCACCTCGGCATAGATGCGAGCGCCCCGGGCGAGGGCCTGTTCCAGTTCCTCGAAGACGAGGATGCCGGAGCCTTCCCCCATGACGAAACCGCTGCGGTCACGATCAAAGGGGCGGCTGGCCTTGGCCGGCTCTTCATTGAGGGTGGACATGGCCTTCATGGCGCAGAAACCAGCGAAGGCGAGCCGAACGATAGAGGCTTCCGTCCCGCCGGTCAGCACGGCCTTGCAGTCGCCGCGCTGGATGAGCCGGAAGGCGCTGCCGCAGGCGTTCGTCGCCGAGGCACAGGCCGTCACCACCGTCTCACTCGGTCCGCGCAGGTTGAGGTTCATCGAGATATGCCCGGCGGCCATGTTGGAGATCATCATGGGGACGAAGAAAGGGCTGATTCGGCCGACGCCTTTTTGCATCATCACCATGGCCTGATCCTCGAAGGTCTCCATGCCGCCGATGCCGCAGCCCAGGACGACACCGAAGCGGTCCCGGTCTACCCTATCGAGATCCAAAGCGGCATCTTCGATGGCCATCTTGGCTGCCGCCACGCCGTATTGGGAGAAACGATCCATCCGCCGCGCTTCCTTGCGGTCGAGAAACTGGGTAGGTTCAAAATCCTTAACCTCACCGGCTACCTGAGTCGGAAGATCGCTGGCGTCAAAACGGGTGACAGGGCCGATGCCGGATATGCCGTTGGTCAAGGCAGACCAAAACTTCTCCTTGCCTGTCCCTACGGGCGATACCACACCGACACCCGTGATGACCACGCGCTTGCTCATGATGTATGCACACACTCCTTAATACGCTTCCACTTCCTGCAGGATGTTCTGAACGATCCGGCGAACCGGCAGGATCTCCTTGATCCGCTCCACATGCTCGCCCGAGAAGACGAGACCGGTTTGAAGATCGCCCTTCTGGGCCTTATCGAGCGCCTCGACGATGCAAAACCGCTTAGAACAGTGCTTCAAACATCCGACGCAATGTTTCGGGGAAAAATCGGCGCCGCTGGTCAAGCTGTGCCAAAAAGGGGTTTTAAGGCCCCGACCTGGCAGACCGACAGGGCTGTCGATGAGGATTACATCGTCATGGGTGGCCCGCAAATACAACTCTTTGAACTCCGGCGCAGCCGCCGATTCCTCACTGGCAGCGAAACGGGTACCCATCTGCACCCCACTGGCACCCATATTCAACACCTCGACGATGTCATGACCGTCGATGACACCACCTGCGGCGATAACCGGGATATCAACGGACGCAACCACTTCCGGCAGTATTTTCTTCATCGGCTCGTCGGTGCCCAAGTGCCCGCCGGCTTCCTTGCCTTCGACAACGACGGCGGCGGCGCCCAGTTTTTCCGCCATCCGGGCCAACCGCGCCGAGGAGACGATGGGGACAATCGGGGTGCCCGATTCCCTCCCCCACTGGAACATATCCCGTGAAAAACCGGCACCGGAGACGACAAGATCGATGCCTTCTTTGATGGCCGTCTTCACCAGATTGGGAAACTCGCGGACAGCGAAAAGACAGTTGATACCGATGATCCCTCGGGTCCGACGCCGGGCCTCGCGGATCTCTTCTCTCAGTTCATCAAGGGTCATGCCGGTCGCCGCGATCAAGCCTATCCCGCCTTCGTTGGCGACGGCGGCCGCCAAGGGCGCCGTGGAAATGCGAATCGCCATACCGCCTTGGATGATGGGCAGCTTCGCCACCAGGTGACCGATTTTTAACTCCGGAAGCTTCACCGATTTACTCCCCCAATACCCCTTGGAAGCACCCAAGGATATATCGCTGCATATGTTGCGAAAACACGGGGCCTATCCTCTATAGGCAGGAAGCCCCGTAACGCTACGGGACTTCCGAATTACATCTCTTCTATGCGTTTTAGACTACTGATTTTCCTTGATATACTCGACAGCCGACCCGATGGTCTTGATCTTTTCCGCATCTTCGTCAGGAATCTCGATATCGAATTCCTCTTCTAACGCCATAACCAGTTCAACAATATCCAAAGAGTCGGCGTTCAGATCTTCAAAAGAAGTCTCCATGGTGACTTCTTCTTCGTCAACTCCTAATTGTTCGACCACGATGGCTTTGACTTTATCGAAAATGGATGACACGTCTTTCACCTCCTTTAAGTACTAGATCATCACTAAGCCGCCGTCGACGTTGATCGTCTGGCCTGTAATATATGCCGCATCTTCAGAAACCAGGAAAGCGACCACTTTCGCTACATCGTCCGGTTGCCCCATCCGTCCCAAAGGAATGGAGCGAACAAAATGTTCCCGCACCTCGGCCGGCAGTTTCTCCGTCATATCTGTCTGGATGTATCCGGGCGCAACGGCGTTGACTGTGATGTTGCGAGATCCCACTTCTTTGGCCACTGACTTTGTAAAGGCGATCACACCGGCTTTGGCGGCGGCGTAATTGGCTTGACCGGCGTTGCCCGTCTGGCCCACAACGGAGGTAATATTGACAATGCGCCCGCTCCGCTGTTTGAGCATGATCTTGACGACGCCCTTGGTGCAAAGATAGACACCTTTCAAGTTGGTATCGATCACATTGTTCCAATCGTCTTCTTTCAAGCGCATTAACAGATTATCCCGGGTGATGGCCGCGTTATTCACCAACACGTCGAGCCGTCCAAAGGTGTCAAGCGCCTTCTGAATCATGGCGTCAACCTGTTCCGGTTGGGACACATCGGCCTGCACGGCGAAGGCCTCTCCCCCGGTCGAGATGATCTCGTCTACGACGGCGCTGGCCTTGTCAGCGCTTCCGGCGTAATTGACAGCCACGGCATAGCCCTTGGCCGCCAGTTGGAGGGCGATAGCTCGTCCGATCCCGCGCGATCCGCCCGTGATCAAGGCCGCCCGCTTGTCTACACCCATTTTATCCACTCTCCCCCTAACTTGCAAGAACCTTTTGGCAAGCCTTCCCTAGGCCTGGATATCGCCTGCCGCGAGGACTTCGGCCCCTTTGGCGATCTTGCGGACCAAACCGGAGAGAACCTTCCCCGGACCGACCTCGACAAAACGGGTAACGCCCTGGTCGGCGAGGAAACGGATCGATTGCTCCCACCGGACAGGATGGTCGACTTGGAGAATCAGGTTTTCCCGGACCCTTTCCGCATCGCAGACAGGCGCCGCCGTCACGTTGGCCACCAGCGGGATGACCGGATCGGCGATGGCCGCCGTCCGGAGCAAACCGGCCATGCGCTCCGCCGCCGGTCGCATGAGAGAGCAGTGAAAGGGGGCGCTCACGTTCAGCAAAAGGGCGCGCTTGGCGCCGGCCACCTTGGCCAGTTCCATCGCCTTCTCGACTGCCAACCGCTCTCCGGCGATGACCACCTGACCGGCGCCATTGAAGTTGGCCGGTTCGACCACCCCACCGAGGGCGGTTGCGGCCTGCCGGCAGACCTCTTCCACGGCTTCCGCCTCCAGCCCCATGATGGCCGCCATTGTCCCTTGTCCGGCCGGCACGGCCTCCTGCATAAAGAGCCCCCGCTGGCGAACCAGGCGCAAGCCATCAGCCAGTGTCAGGCTGCCTGCCGCCACCAGCGCCGAGTACTCGCCCAGGCTGTGGCCGGCCACCCAGTCGGCCTTCCACCCTTTCGCCGCCAGCACCCGGAAATAAGCGATGGAGACGGCTAAGAGCGCCGGTTGGGTATTGGCTGTCAGGCGAAGTTCCTCTTCAGGGCCTTCGAAGCAGAGCCGGCTGAGCGAAAAACCGAGTGTATCGTCGGCTTCAGCAAAAACCTGGCAGGCTTCGCTGTAGTGGCGAACCAGATCGGCGCCCATGCCGACAAACTGGGATCCCTGCCCGGGAAACATGAACAGTGTCTTTGTCATTATGCCTCCTGTGATTCTGCCGCCATGCCGCCCAAACGGGCGAGCACCTTTTCCGTTTCGGCGATGATTTCCTCGATGATCTCAGCGGCGCTTTGCTCCCGGCAAACCATGGCAGCCACCTGACCGGCCATGACCGAGCCCATCTCCACGTCGCCTTCCACCATGGCCATGCGCAATTTGCCGACGCCGAGGGCTTCCATTTCCTCCGCCGGCGCAGCCCGCCGCTCCATCTCCTCAAACTGACGAACGAGCTTGTTCTTTAACACCCGCACGGGATGGCCTGTCGGGCGCCCCGTGACGACAGTGTCGCGATCCTTCGCTTTGAGCACCATGGCCTTCACATTCCGGTGGATGGTGCACTCATTGGCGCACATGAACCGAGTGCCCATCTGCACACCTACGGCACCCAAGCTGAGGGCTGCCGCAAACTGGCGCCCGTCGGCGATGCCGCCGGCGGCGATGACAGGGATCTTGACAGCGTCGACGATCTGGGGCACGAGGGCCATCGTCGTCAGTTCACCTACATGGCCGCCCGACTCCATCCCTTCGGCGATCAGCGCGTCGACGCCGGACTTCTCCAAACGCTGGGCCAGGGCTACGGCGGAGACGACGGGGATGACCTTCGTGCCGATTTCCTTCAGGCGTGGAATGTACTTGCCAGGGTTGCCGGCGCCAGTGGTGATCACCGGAACGCGGTGTTCGATGATCCGATCGATGATGGCATCCACATGGGGGGACATAAGCATCACGTTGACGCCGAAGGGCTTCGATGTACGCGCCTTGATCTTCCTAATCTCATTGTCCAGCCATTCCGCCGGCGCCTGTCCGGCGCCGACGATGCCCAAACCGCCGGCTTCCGAGACGGCTGCCGCCAGTTCCGCCGTGGCCACCCAAGCCATCCCGCCTTGCAGCACAGGATAGCGGATCCCCAAGAGATCACACAAAACGGTTCTCACGAAACCCCTCCTACACCAAACTTAAGAACAAAACCACCACAGGAGCACATCTAAAAGACGCATCAGGTCAGGACGGATGCGGACTCGTCATAGACTTACCGCTGCCCGGGATTCCATTCGACGGCCATGCTCCCCCAGGTCAGTCCCGAACCGAAGCCGACCATCAGCAGGCGATCGCCCCTCTTGACTTTGCCGGCGCGCACCACCTCATCGAGGGCCACCGGGATTGACGCCGCTGACATGTTGCCGCAACGATCCAGGTTAAGGGCCACCTTTTCCATCGACAGACCCAGCTTCTTCGCTGCCGAATCGATAATGCGCAGGTTGGCCTGGTGGGGGATCAGCATATCGATCTCTTCCTGCCGCCAGCCGGCCCTGTCGAGTACCCTCTGAGAGGCGTCGCCGATGACGCGGACGGCAAACTTATAGACCTCTTTGCCGTTCATCTTGACATAGTGCTGCCTTTCTTCCAGGGTGGCTGCCGACGCCGGCATGCGGCTGCCGCCGGCGGGAACGGTGATCAATCCGCCCCCAGAACCGTCGGCGCCCAGGTCAAAAGCTTTGAATCCGCCTTCCTCGACAGGGCCGAGCAGGGCAGCGCCGGCGCCGTCGCCGAAGAGCACGCAGGTGTTGCGGTCGCGATAATCTAAAAACTTCGATAAGACCTCAGCGCCGATGACGAGCACATGGCGGTACATGCCGGTGGCGATGAACTGGGCGCCGACAGCGCAACCGTAGATGAAGCTGGTACATGCCGTCTCCAGGTCGAAGGCGGCAGCCCGGCGGGCGCCCATCTTCCAGGCGGCCAGACAGGCTGAAGCCGGTAGATAGGTGTCGAAGGTGCAGCTGCCGACGATGACCAGATCGACCTCCTCCGGCGCCAGGCCGGCCGCTTCCAGGGCGCGGGCGCCGGCGATGGCGGAAAGATCGCTGACCGCCTCTTCCGGCGCGGCGACACGGCGTTCCCGGATCCCCGTCCGGGTGACGATCCACTCGTCACTCGTGTCGACCATAGACTCAAATTCCTTGTTCGTCATGATCCGCTCCGGCAGATAAGCGCCGGTGCCCCAGATGCCCACTTTTTTCAACATACCGGCTCCACCTTCCCGGGGATATGTTCCTGTATGGCGGCGATGAAGTTCTGTTGCACACCCTGGCGGGCCACCCGCAGGGCGTTCTTGATCGCCTTCGCCTTCGACGATCCGTGGCAGATGATGGAAACACCGTTGACACCCAAAAGGGGCGCGCCGCCGTATTCGGCATAATCAAGGCGTTTCCCCATGCCCCGCAAAGCCGGAGCGGCCAATAAGGCGCCCAACTGAGCCATGCGGCTGTTTTTCAATTCGTCTTTGATCATCGTCTTCAGGGCGCTGACCATGCCTTCGCCGAACTTCAAGACCACATTGCCGACAAAACCGTCGCAGACGATCACGTCAGCGCGACCGAAGAAAATATCGCGACCTTCCACGTTGCCGATGAAGTGGAGCGGCGCCTCCCGGAGCATCCCGTAAGCACCCAGAACGAGTTCGTTCCCCTTCGTCTCCTCTTCACCGATGTTGAGCAGGGCGACGCGAGGGTTGGCGATCCCCATCACTTTCTCGGCATAGATGCTGCCCATGTGCGCGAACTGAAGCAGGTTCCGGGGTTTGGCCTCCGAATTGGCGCCCACGTCCAGCAGCAGTTTGCCGCCCTCCAGTGTGGGCAGGATCGTGGCGATGGCAGGACGGTCGATGCCGCTGATGCGCCCCAAACCCAGCAGGGAGGCGGCCATCTGGGCGCCTGTTGAGCCGGCGGACACGAGCGCCTGGGCGCGCCCTTCCTTGACGAGCCTCGTCGCCACGACGATCGAGGCGTCCTTTTTCTTGCGGAGGGCCGTGGCGGGCGATTCATCCATGGCGATGACCTCAGAGGCGGCGACAATATCCAGGCGCGAACGAGCGCCGGCGGAGGCTTCCTTGAGCAGGGGCTCAATGGCGTCAGGACGCCCGACGAGCAGGATCTGCAGGTGCAGTTCCTCTGCAGCCTCGATGGCGCCTTTGACGATTTCTCCCGGAGCGTGATCACCGCCCATGGCGTCCAGCGCAATGCGCAATCCCATTTCCTCCTTAGGTCCCTGCGATTTTATCGCGTGCGGTCACATAGAATTTACCGGAAAAAACAACTTCATCGTTGACGGTGCTGACAATGCGAATGATGTTGCGGGCGCCGACGACGCGGACCACCTGGGCCCGGGCGACGACCGTTTCGCCGAGGCGGACGGGGCGCCGGTAGCGGACCCGGGAAAGGCCGGTCACAGCCACCGAGGCGTCGACGACAGCCACGGCCAGCGAGTTGGCCTGGGCGAAGAGGTAATGTCCCCTGGCGATGGTGGAGTGCTGCAGGAGCATGGCTTCTGTCACAAGGAGCCGCGATTCAGCCTCCCGGCCGAGCTGCAGGTGGGTCAACTCGCCCACGATCACCTCGCTGCTGATGGAGCGAGCCTCCTTCAACTTCTCGGCGGCCACCTGGCGTGTCCGTTCCCGCACCTCGGGAATACCGATCTGCTGGCGATCCAAGCGGATCGTCTGGATGCTCACGCCCAGTCGGCGCGCCAGTTCCCCATCGGTGTAAAAGGGGTTCTCCTGCACGATCTGCTCCAGCGCGGCCAGACGGGCTTCCTTTTTCTCCCGCCCCCCCATGGCAATTCCTCCTGTATCCCACAGCAAAAGAAAAATCTTAGCACCTACTAACAATCCAAAGTATAGCGGGGAAAAGGCCGTCGCGCAAGTCCTTCCGTCGATCTTGATTTCCTTTTATTTCCTTTGTGCCCCAAAAGAAAAAGGCCTATACGCGATAGGCCTTTTTCGTGATTGCTTTATTCGGCTTTTTTGCCGGCTTCCCGGTCACGGTAAAAACCGCAGCTGGGACATACATGGTGGGGCATTTTCGGTTCACGGCACTGCGGGCAGGGACCGAAGGAAACCAGTTCCAGCTTCTGAGTCGCCCGGCGCTGCCGGTTGCGCGATTTCGATCGCCGGTGTTGAGGAACACCCATCTCCTACACCTCCTTTTACGTCTCGGAACGCCCTTTGCCACTTAACAAGGCCTGGAGAGGGGCCAACCGGGGATCGGCCGGTTCATCCGGACAACCGCAGGGTCCCTGCGCCCGCAATGCGCCGCATTGGGGACAGAGTCCGGGGCAATCCTCCTGACACAACACCTTCATCGGCAAGGCGAAGATGAGGCTTTCATGAAAAGCAGGGCCCAAATCCAGTTCCCCGTCTTTTTCCAAGGGATAGTTGGGGACTTCGCCCGTCGGTTCCGCTTCTTCCGAGGCTCTTGTCTCCGCGGTCATCGTGAAAGTCGCTTCGACGGGAACATGCAGATCGATGCTCACCGGCGTCATACAGCGATCACAGGCGCCAGCGATCCGGGCAAAGAGGTTGCCGCAGAAGCGGTATCCGCCTTCTTCCCGCGACAGGCGCCCGTTTACATCGACAGGTCCCTCCAGACGGAGGTTGCCGCCAAGTTCGGTCTCATCCTGCCACTGCCCGGAGAAGGGAACCGTCAGATCCCGTTCGCGGACTTTGAGCAACAAACCCCGATCTACTTGCACGAAGCTCACCTCTTTAGAAAACAACCAGCCATCATTATACAAAGATGCGTGCACGATGTCAATGGTTGCACCGGACTGGTTATCCTTTCAGGAGGCGGTAGGTGTCGCGGGCGATCATCAGTTCTTCGTTCGTCGGCACCACCATGACGCGGCAGGTCGCGCCCGCGGCAGAGATATCGGCTTCGCCGCGCCCCTTATTCTTCTCTTCGTCCAGTTGGACGCCCAGGTAGCTGAGGCCGCTGCAGACAGACTGGCGCATGGATGGTGAGTTCTCGCCGAGACCGGCCGTAAAGACGATGGCGTCGACGCCGTTCATCACTGCGGCATAGGCGCCAATATATTTTTTAACACGATAGGCGAACATGTCAAGGGCCAGTTGGCAACGCTCATTCCCTTTGGCGGCCTCTTCTTCCAGGTCGCGGAAGTCGCTGGAGACGCCGGAAACGCCGAGGACACCGCTCTTTTTGTTCATCAGATCGTTGATCTGGCCTGTCGTCAATCCCTCTTTTTCCATCAGAAAGGGAACGGCGGCCGGATCCATGTCACCGACGCGGGTGCCCATGATCAGGCCTTCCAGCGGCGTGAAGCCCATCGACGTGTCGACGGAACGACCCCTGTCGATGGCTGTGATGGAGGCGCCGTTACCCAGGTGGCAGGTGATGATGCGGAGATCCTCCAGGGGCCGGCCGAGCATGGCCGCAGCCCACTGGGCCACATATTTATGGGAGGTGCCATGGAAGCCGTAGCGGCGGAGGGAATGCTTTGCCGCCAACTCGTAGGGAAGGGCGTAATTGTAGGCGTAGCCGGGAATCGTCTGGTGGAAGGCCGTGTCAAAAACAGCGACCTGGGGTACGCCGGGCAGCATATGCTGGCAAGCCTCGATGCCCATCACCGCCGGCGGGTTGTGCAGCGGCGCCACTTCGAAGAGGGCGCGGATATTGGCCAACGACTGCTCGTTGACGACAGCCGAGTCAGAAAAGGTATCACCGCCATGGGCAACGCGGTGCCCCACAGCGTCGATTTCACGCATCGACGCAACGACGCCATGGTCCTCATGGGTCAGGGCTTCGACGGTCAATTGGATCGCCCGATCATGGTTTAGGATCTCTGTTTCGATGACGACCTGGTCTTTGCCAATCGGTCGATGAGTCAACATGGAACCGCTCAGGCCGATCCGTTCAACCAGGCCTTTGGCGAGCAGCGCTTCCTTCCGCATGTCAAAAAGCTGGTATTTGAGCGAAGAACTGCCAGAGTTGATGACCAAAACGATCATGAGGATCCCCCTTGTAATTGTGACTTTTTTCTTTAATATACCCCATTGGTCTACCATTGTCATTTAAGCAGAAGATTTCGTCAAGATGATGATCTCCAAATTTTCGGAATTTCACAGATAATTGGAGGCTTGTGTAGATGATCTCGCCTATCCCTAGGGTCCCCGGATCGCTGATCGTGACGCTTTTCTTGCTGCTTTTGACCCCGCTCATCGTCTTTTACCCGGCCCTGTCACTCTCCGCGGCGCGGGAAGGATTACAACTCTGGTTGACCGTCTTGTTGCCGGCCCTGTTTCCCTTTCTGGTGGTCGCTGAACTGATCCTGGCCCTCGGTTTGCCCCGGTTGATCGGCGCTGTGCTGGAACCGCTGATGCAGCCACTCTTTCGTCTTCCTGGCGCAGCCGCCGTCGTTGTCGCCGTGGGATTCACCTCCGGTTTTCCCGTCGGCGCAATTATGACAGCTCGCCTGATCCAAGAGGGCCTGTTGACGCCTGCGGAAGGCGAACGGCTCGTCCTGTTCACCAACAACGCCAGCCCCCTGTTCATGCTCGGCGCCGTCGGCGCCGGCATGTTCGGATCATCGGAAGCGGGACTGCTGCTGGCAGCATCCCACTACATGGCCAACCTGCTTGTCGGCTTGATCCATGCCCGCCTGTCACCTGTGTCTCGCGCCACGGCGCCCCTTCCCTTCCGTTCCCGTTTGAATAGGGAATGGCAAACCTTCCTGACCCAGCCCGGGACCGCCGGGGAGACACTGGGAAGGGCAATCGGCAAAGGAATGCACAACATCCTGATCATCGGTGGGTATACCATGTTTTTCGTCGTCCTCTTCCGGCTGTTCTCCGCCGGGGGGTTGCTCGCGCCGCTGCTGGCGCTGTTGGAAAAGGCGCTCTCTGCCCTTCAGTGCAGCCCCGATCTGGCGCCGGGACTCCTGTCAGGGGCGCTGGAGATGAGCATCGGCTGTCAGCAGATCGCGGTGGCCCAAGCTCCCCTATCCCAGCGTCTTGTTTTGACCGCCTTGCTCCTGTCCTGGAGCGGCCTCTCCATCTTGGCCCAGGTCGCGACCTGTCTGGCCGGAACGGGGGTGCGCATGAGCCGCTACATCCTGGCCAGGCTGGCGCAAGGCATCCTTTCCATGGCCATTGTCAGCCTTTGGCTGCTCCATATACCCTCTTCACTCGCTTCCGCCTGCATCCCTCCCATCTTTAGTCTCCAAACCTGGCCGTTCTGGCCCGGTTTCACCGGGATCGCCTATCTGGCCCTGGCATGTCTGCTCCTTCTCCGGGCGGGCCTGTCCGCCCGAAAAGGGGTGACGAAACGATAAAAATAAAAAGGGCGTCCCTCGACACCCCGCTGAAACGACTTGCACCTTAATACGGGTAGATCTCCACCTCGGCGCGGGGGATCAGTAATCTTGCCCTCCCCGCTCCCAGGTGACCTGCAGTTCTTCCCGTCCTTTCCGGACTGTGTTGATAGACTTAGACAGGGTATGTTCGATCTGGCGAAGGACATCGTCGGCATACTGGCGGGCGTCATTTTGTAACTCCGCCGCCTGACGACGGGCCTCAGCCAGGATCTCCTCGGACTTCTGCTGGGCCATCCGAACGATCTCCGTCTCACCGGCCAGCTTGGCCACATAAGCCTTCGTCTCTTCAATCATCTGCTGGCACTCGGCTTCGGCCTCCTGAATGACCCGCTGCCGTTCCTTCGTCAGCCACTTAGCCTGGCGCAGCTCTTCGGGGAGTCCCGTGCGGATGCGATCCAGAAAATCTAGGAGAGTATGATCATCCACAAGCACCTTGCCGGTGATCGGGATGCGCGTCGATGTCTCGATCAATTCTTCCAGTTCGTCCAGGAGGCGCAAGACATTTCTGCCTTCGCCGAAGCGCGACGAATTCCCTTCCAACGCCTGTGAACGCTCCATCGAACAGGTTCCCCTTTCTATCTGACCGGCGCCTTTCCCCGTACGGTATCGCCGTATTTTTCTGCCATCCTGGCGAGCACCGCCGGCGGCAGATAATCTGAGACGTCTCCGCCGAAGGAGGCCACTTCTTTGACCATGGAACTGCTGAGAAAGGCGTAGTCGGTATGGGTGGCCATGAAAACCGTCTCCACCTCAGGATAGAGCCGTTTGTTCATGAGAGCCATCTGAAACTCCACCTCGAAATCGGAAACAGCCCGCAAGCCCCGCACGATGGCCCGGGCGCCCTGCTTGCGCGTAAAATCGACGAGCAACCCAGAAAAAGACTCGACGCGAACGTTCGAGATATGAGAAACGGCCATCCGGATCATCTCGACGCGCTCGTCCATCGTGAAGAGCGGTTTTTTGTTGGGATTGATCACGACAGCGACGATCACTTCATGAAAAATCTGGGCAGCCCGCTCCACGATGTCCATATGACCCTTGGTGATGGGATCAAAACTGCCCGGATAGACGGCAACAGTCACGAATCGGCCTCCTCACGGCGTTCGTCCGGTTCCGGCGACCGCTTCCACTGGTAGTAATGAATCATGGTGTCTCCATAGCGGTCCTGCTTCCTCCGGATCAGGGAACCGAATTCTTCAGGAAGCCCTTCATCGCGGCTGCTTTCCAGGATCAAGGTCCCTGCCGTCGCCAACAGGCCGGCGGCGGCCGACTCCAACACAGGCAGCCAGAGTTCCCGCTTATAAGGTGGGTCGGCAAAGATCAAATCAAAGCGCCTTCCTTCGGCGAGCAGCCGCTGGCAGGCCTGCCGAACATCCTGCTTCAGCACTTTTCCCCTGTTCAAACCGGTTGCTTCGATGTTTTTTGCGATGACGGCACAGGCAGCCGGATGTTTTTCCACCCAATATACGAAGGCAGCGCCCCGGCTGAGGGCCTCAAGGCCCAAGGCGCCCGTTCCCGCAAACAGATCCAGGCATTGCGCCTCAAGGCAACGCCCGGCCAGAACACTGAACAGCGCTTCTTTCACGCGATCGGCCGTAGGCCGCGTCTCCCAACCCTTGACAGAGACGAGGCGGCGGCCTCGGGCTTGGCCGGATATGATCCGCACATCCAATCCCCCTCTACCGCATTACCCAGATTATAGCATGGCCTCCCTCGTTCGACAATTCCCGCAACAACGGAATGAGCCTCCCGTCCCAGAGGGCACATTGAGGAGGGAAGGAGGAATCGCTGTGAATCGCTCCACTCTGTACAGCAACCTCGGCATCCGCTTGGACATGGCCGTCGAGGCCCATGACGTCATCCGCCGGGAGATGGGCGCTGATGTGCCCGGTGTGCGGATCTTTCGGACCGAACACCCGCAGGCGGTCGTCACCACCGTCGTCGTCGAATCGGAACAGGGCGAACAGGCCATGGCCAAGCCGCGGGGAACCTACGTGACCATTGACGCGCCGCCCTTGCGGGAGAACAATCGAGAAGCCCACCAGGCCATCTCGACGATCCTGGCCCATGAACTGCGCCGACTCCTGCAGATCGGACCCAACAGTTCGGTTCTCGTCGTCGGACTTGGCAACTGGAACGCCACCCCGGACGCCCTCGGGCCTAAGGTGGTCGAATCGACCCTTGTCACCCGCCACCTGCACCACTTTGCGCCGGAGGAACTGGCAGGCCATCTCCGTCCCGTCAGCGCCATCGCTCCCGGCGTCCTCGGCCTGACAGGGATCGAGACAGCAGAGATCATTAAAGGGATCGTGGAAAAAACAGGGCCCGATCTGATCATCGCCATCGACGCACTGGCCACCCGCTCTGTCGACCGCATCGCCACGAGCATCCAACTGGCGAACACAGGCATCCAGCCCGGTTCAGGCGTCGGCAACAAACGGGCCGGGATCAACCTGGAGACGATGGGCTGTCCCGTCGTGGCGCTCGGCATCCCCACCGTCGTCCATGCCGGCATCATCGCCCATGAGGCCATCGAAAAACTGATGCAACAGTTTCAGACGAGCCCCACCCTCTACCGTTTGTACAAAGGGATCAATCCGGAGGCGATGCAGCAGATCATCGAAGAGGTCCTCGGCCCCTTCCAGCGGGACCTGATCATGACGCCCAAGGAGATCGACCAGCTGATCCAGCAGACCTCCCGCGTGGTCTCAGCCGGGATCGCCCAAGCGCTCCATCCGTCCATCGGGCCGGACCAATGGACCCAGTACCTGCAATAAAAAGGGCGAAGAGCGTCCCTTACGGGGATCGCTCTTTTCTTACGCGGCTCTCTGTCGACTGCTGTGCCCATCACTTTTTCGCCGGCGATTAACAGCGCTGTCGACTGCTCTGACCGGCTGCTTCGATCATGGCCGCGCTGTGCTAGACGGGTCGCCGAGCTGCATCATCCTTTGCACAACCCGGTCGCTTGCCCGGCTGCGCTCCCGTTGTGGCGCCGTCCTTTTTGGCGCCCTGAAAGCGGTGGCCTAGACCGATCTCCTGAGCCACTTCCATTTTAAGGTCCTCCAGTTGCGGCGACAATTCGTCGCGATCCCGTTCCGGCAAGGTGTTCACCTCCTCGCCTATAAGGATCGCCCGTCAGAACAGATCCAATCCATGAAAAGTCTCCCTCACCCGCCGGGCCAGTTCGCGGCTCTCCGGCGCCTCAAGTTCGGGGTCCTGTTCCGACCAATGACGAGCCCATTCCTTCGCCATTTCCATCAGATCAGCGTCACGAACCAAATCAGCTGCTTTAAACACGGGGATGCCGCTCTGTCGCGTTCCCAGGAATTCACCGGGCCCACGCAATTTCAAGTCCTCCTCGGCGAGACGGAATCCGTCGTCGCTCGCTTCCATGGCCCGCATGCGCTGCCGTCCCTCCTCGGAGAGTTTGTCAGCCACGAGGATGCAGTAAGACTGGGCGTCGCCACGGCCAACCCGTCCCCGCAACTGGTGCAGTTGGGCCAAGCCGAACCGTTCGGCCCCCTCGATGACCATGATCGTCGCCGCGGGCACGTCAACGCCCACCTCGATCACCGTCGTGGCGACGAGGATGTGCAATTGACCGCGGTAGAAACGCTCCATCACGGCGGCCTTTTCTTCTTTCTTCAGCCGCCCGTGGAGGATGCCGACGGCCAGATCGGGGAAGACATTGCGGGACAGGGTGGCATAGCGCTCCTCCACAGCGGCCAGGTCTGATTCCTCCGAGTCCTCGATGGCCGGGCAGACCACATAGGCCTGATGACCTGCGGCCACCTCCCGGCGCATCAACCGGTAGATGCGCGGCCAGGCGTCGCTGCCCACATGATGAGTCTTCACCTGCCGCCGGCCCGGCGGACGCTCATCGAGGATCGACACATCGAGATCGCCGTAGACGGTCATGGCCAGGGTGCGCGGGATCGGTGTCGCCGTCATCACCAACAGATCGGCCGCCTCGCTCTTTCCCTTCAGAACAGCCCGCTGCCGAACACCGAAGCGATGCTGTTCATCAATGATCACCAGACCGAGGCGACGAAAGGTCACCTCCTTTTGCAACAAAGCGTGGGTGCCCACGACGACAGGGATGGAGCCGTCGGCTAAACCGCGCAGGACCTCCTCGCGGCGGCGCCGTCCCATTGACCCGGTCAGATGAGCCACCGGCATGGCCATGTTGGCCAGCAGGCTCTGCCAGTTGATGGCATGTTGCTCCGCCAGGACCTCTGTCGGCGCCATTAAGGCCGCTTGATAGCCGGAGGCGACGGCCTTCACGACAGCCGAAGCGGCCACCACCGTCTTGCCGGCGCCCACATCGCCCTGGAGCAGACGGTGCATGGGTCTGTCGGCTTCCATATCGGCCTCGATTTCGCTGATCACCCGCTGCTGCGCCCCTGTCAGTGTATAGGGCAAAAGCGACCAAAAGCGCTGTAACTCTTCCCGCGCCGGCTGGTGCCGAACCCCCTCGATGCGCCCTTGCTTTTGCCGACGCACATAGCGCCAGGCCGTGGACAGCAAAAAAATCTCGTTGAAGGCGACTTTGCGCCGACCCGCCTCGGCCGCTTCCAGACTTTCGGGAAAGTGGATCTGGCGAACAGCCTCGACAAGGGAAGGCAGTTTCACCTTCGCTGCCACTGGGGTCGGAAGGGGATCGATCAGCGATGGGGCGTATTTGTCCAGCACCTGTCCGTACAGGCCTCGCAGAAACCGCTGGTTCAAGCCCTCTGTGGCCGGGTAGACGGGAATGATCCGGTTGGTGTGAAGTCCCGCCTCAGCCTGGTTTTCCATCTCCTCCACAAGCAGTTCTGCCTTGCCGTAGCGGAACTCAACCTTGCCGGAGACGACGACAGCCGTTCCGGGCGGGTACTTGGCCGGCAGGTGTTTGCGATTGAAGAGCACGATCGGCAGCAGACCGCTGCCGTCGTCGATCTGGCCCTTGATCACCGCCAACCCGCGCCGTGGGTTCCACTGCTGGTAGGCACGGATCACGCCGGCCACCGTCACGTCGCCTGGGTAGCGGATCTGGGCGATGCTCATCAGCCGGCTCCGGTCGATGTAGCGATGGGGCAGGTGAAAGAGCAGATCCCGCACGGTGGCGATGCCCAGCTTCTTCAGCAGCGCCGCCCGCTGAGGCCCTACGCCGCGCAGGAACTGGATCTCCGTGCCCGGTCCCGCACTGCTGCGGGAAAGCGGACGATCTGGGCCGGACGGGGAGACGGCGGCGTTGTGTGACGACGCTGCCCGTCGAGGCGCCGTTCGGGTTGGCGCCTTCCCTGACAGCTCCACCGGACGGGATGGTATCGCCGAAGGGGGCGTTACCGGCAGTTGCGGCGACAAGGCCAATTCGAGCGCACTGAGGTTTTGTGAGATCTGTTCCACCAGATGACGCCGTTCAGGGATCGGCTGCTGCCGATAGTATTGCAGTTGGCCCTCCCACAAGGCCAGGCGCGCGCCCCAAGGGCCGGGAACGTCCACCGCTTCCCGGCGCAGGGCGATGAGGGCTGAACGGGCAAAGGCCGCAAAGCCGCCGACAACGCCGCCGTCGGTGTAACCGCAATGGCACTCCGCATCGACAGCTCTCCGCAGGTTCTGCCACAAGGATTGCCATTTCATGCCCTTACTCCCTCGGCGCAGGCGCGCAGCGTCAACGACAGGTCGCTGCCCCTATCGTCGTCAAGCACGGGAGATAGGTTCATCCGATCCACCTGATGCCGGTTGACTTCGGTCCGGTCGGCGCCGCCCCGGATCAAGGCGGCTAAAGAAGGCCTGTCCAAGGGCGCCTCAATCGGGGATCTTGAGTCCATGGACATGGACGTTCACCTCGCGAACAGATAAGCCCAGTTGGTCCTCGATAGCTGACTTGACCCGTTCCATGACCGTCCGAGCCACTTCGGGAATGCGAACGCCATAGGTCATGATCACATGCAGATCCAAGGAAACCGAGTGATCGCCGTAGGCGTTCACCTGGATGCCCTGAGCAGCCTTTTCCGCCCGCTTGTTGACGCCGATCCCTGCAAAGACATGCTTGGGCGCCATACCTACCAGACCATAACACTCCTTCGCCGCCTGTCCGGCCAGATTGGCGATCACATCGTCGGCGATGGAAACACTGCCCATGTCAGAGTGATTTTTCACCGTCATCACCGGTCACACTCCTTCCTATAAAAAAAGGACCTCACCTGGGCCCCTGCCTTTCCAACCGCTGCAATTCCGCCAGGAGGACCTGAAGGTCAATGTCATGCATCTTGGCGCCGCCTTCAATCGTCTCTGTGGCGGAACCCATGCAACCGAGGCAGCTCATCCCGTACCGTGCCAGGATTTCACCGGCTTCAGGGTACGTCTGCAGCAATGCCATCAATGACATGTCCTTGGTTATTCTCCCCAAATCGCTCCCTCCCTTGCAAGTTTTGCTACCTGCCGATCTATTCGTCAATGGCGGAAGAATTCCTTTTTGCCTGCGTCCAAGATCTTGCCAAAAGACAAACTGTCTGTTAGACTGTAATAGTGATTTTTTTCGAGCCCAAGGAGGTGGAATCATGGCACGGAAATGCGCCATTTGTGGCAAAGGGGTTCAAATGGGGATGCAAGTCAGTCACTCCCACATCCGCACAAAACGCACCTGGTCCCCCAACCTCCAGCGCGTTCGCGCGGTCGTCAAGGGTGCACCTGTTCGTCTGAATGTTTGTACCCGCTGCCTCCGTTCGGGCAAAGTTCAGCGGTCCGTCTAACCAACCGCGTCCCCTGCGGTTGCCGATAACCCCGAAGCGTCAAGTCCTTTGACCTGTTGGTCAAAGGACTTTTTGCTTTTCTTTCACCTGATTTCTCTTTTCTTTCGCCTTATTTCCCTTCGTCTTCCCGGTGCCGTGCGCTTTCTTGTTCCCAAGCTTTAAGTTCCTCAGGAGCGAAGAAGTGGACTTGATTGCAAAAATGGCACCGCACCTCGGCGCCCCTCTGCGTCTTGCGCATATCGGCCAGTTCGTCAGCGCCGAGGCTCTTGAGCAACGCGGCGACGCGCTCTCGGTCGCAGCCGCAGAAAAACTCCGGTCGATAAGCGGCCAGCACCTTCGGTTCCATGCCCTCCAGGAGTTCTTCCATGAGATCGCGGACGCTCTTGCCTGTGGACCAGTACTGGCTGATGGAGCCGATCCGTGCGATCCGCGCCTCCAACTGATCGATCATGGTATCATCGGCGCCAGGCATCAACTGAAGAAGGTAGCCGCCGGCAGACTTGACCGAACCGTCCACATCGATGAGAACGCCCAGGGCGACGGCGCTCGGCGTCTGTTCGGAGATGAGGAAGTATTGGGTCAGATCCTCGGCGATCTCGCCGGAGACCAATTCGGCTGTCCCTGTGTAGGCCTCTTTCAGCCCCAGGTCCCGCGTCACATGGATATGGCCCTGACGGCCCACGGCGCCGCCTACATCAAGCTTCCCTTCCGCCGTCGGCGGCAGGTCCAGTTCCGGATGCTGCACATAACCGCGCACCCGCCCCCGGGCGTCGCCCTGGGCGACCACCGCTCCAAGGGGACCGTCGCCGAGGATGCGCAAGGTCATCTTCTCATCATTTTTCTGCAAAGCCCCCAAGAGGGACGCCGCCGTCAAAGCCCGGCCCAGGGCCGCCGTCGGAACGGGCCATGTCCCGTGCAGTTCCCTGGCCCGGCCTACCAGTTCCGTCGTTCTGGCGCCGATAAAGCGCACCATGCCGTCTTGGGTTGTGGCCCGTATAAGTTCATCGCCCTTCGTGACAGCCATCGCTGTAATCCCTCTTCCTTTCCAACGTAGCGGCAAAAATCAGGCATAAGCTTGCCCTTTTTAGGAATGGCAATCAAGCCGACTGAGGTTCAAAGCGCCGAAGCGTTAGGCCACAGTCACATTGGCCGCCGACATCCACTGCAGCTTTACCGGCTGATATCTGATAAAAGTCAGGAAGCCCGATCGGCATGACTGTATCCGCGCCGTTGCTTTGCGCCTCTTTCAGGGCCGTTGTCACAGCGCAAGCCGCCGCAGCGCAGGCTTCTGGAACGGACCGGCCGTGGCAGATCCCAGCCGCTACGATGGCGGCAAAGAGATCCCCTGTGCCGTAGGCGGACCAGGGCACTGCATTGACGCCGATCTCAAAGGCCGCTTCCCGTCCCAGGGCGAGGGTGTAGATCCGGTTGTTCTCCCGCCGCCAACTGGTGACGATCACCCACTGGAGCCCGGAGTCGGGCCCAGGGGAGCAAGGCCCCGCGGCTGATGCCAACAGGCGACGTGCTGCTGCTATGATCACAGGCTCACTGCGGTCTGCCGCTGCCGGATCCATTCCGGCCAATTTTAGCACCTCAAAGGGATTGGGCGTGATCACCTGGGCCATGGGCAACAGCCGCTCCCGGACCACATCGACCACCGCCGGCGTCACATAGAGCCCGTAAGGATCATCGCCCAGCACGGGATCGAGCAGGTAAGGGAGCGACCCCTTCGCCGCCATCCGGCGGGACAGCCAATCGGCCAAGATCTCTCCCTGTTCGGCTGAACCGAGATAGCCGCTCAGAATCAGGTCGGCCTCCGCCTCCTCGAGGGAGCGCAGCAGGCCGTAGAAAAGGGGCGAAGGGACGACGCCGCCTCGCCGGGGACGAACGGCGCCATGGGCACCGAGCAGGACCGTGTGAACCGGGTAAGGTTCAACCCGACAGGCCAGGAACCCGGGGATGACGGCCGAATTACCGACAAACCCCCGGGCCACCAGGCTCTGCACGGTGATAGCCGACGGAATCCGCTCCATCGGATCAACCGCCGATGCTGCGCAGCAGATTAGCCATCTCGATGGCCGACATGGCGGCGTCCCAGCCCTTGTTGCCTGCCTTCGTCCCCGCTCGCTCGATGGCCTGCTCGATCGTGTCGGTCGTGAGGACCCCAAAGATGGTGGGAACGCCCGATTGGAGTCCCACCTGGGCGACGCCTTTGGACACCTCGCTGCAGACATAGTCAAAATGGGGCGTCGCACCGCGGATGACGGCGCCGAGACAGATGACGGCGTCGTAACCCTTGGTCGTCATTTTTTTGGCCACCAGAGGGATCTCGAAAGCGCCGGGAACCCAGGCGACATGCACATCCTGGTCGGAGACGCCGTGGCGCAACAGGGCGTCCTGGGCGCCGGCAACCAGTTTGGAGGAGATGAACTCGTTAAAACGAGAAACGACGATGCCGATTTTCAACCCTTGGCCAATCAGATGGCCTTCATAGATAGCGCCTGGCATGAATGGATCGACTCCTTCACTTTATTAGAGCAGATGCCCCAGTTTCTCTTCCTTCGTCTTCAAGTACCGTTCGTTTTCAGGGACACAGTCGATGATGATCGGCACCCGTTCGACGACAGAGAGACCGTAACCTTCCAACCCCTTGATCTTGCGCGGGTTGTTGGTCATGAGGCGGATCTTTTTCAGCCCCAAGTCGGCCAGGATCTGAGCGCCGGTTCCGTAATCGCGCAGGTCGGCGGGAAAGCCGAGCATCTCGTTGGCCTGAACGGTGTCGGCACCCATGTCCTGAAGCTTGTAGGCGCGGATCTTGTTGATCAGGCCGATGCCACGGCCCTCTTGGCGCATGTAGAGGACGACGCCGCGGCCCTCTTCCTCGATCCGCCGAAGCGCGCTGGCTAACTGGTCGCCGCAGTCACAGCGCTTAGAGCCGAGCACGTCGCCGGTGAGGCATTCCGAGTGGACCCGCACGAGCACCGGCTCCTCGCCCTCTTCCACATTCCCTTTGACGATGGCCAGATGGCCTTCGCCGTCGAGGAGGCTCTCATAGGCGACTGCCATAAAATCGCCGTATTTGGTGGGCAGTTTGATCATCTCTATCCGCCGGATCAGTTTTTCTGTCCTGCGCCGGTACTCGATCAGATCGGCGATGGTGATGATCTTGAGGTTATGTTTTTCCGCGAAGGGCAGCAATTCCGGGATCCGCGCCATCGTGCCGTCATCGGCCATGATCTCGCAGATGACGCCAGCCGGGTAGAGGCCGGCCATCCGGGCCAGGTCGACAGCGGCTTCCGTGTGGCCCGCCCGCACCAGCACACCGCCGTCACGGGCGCGCAGCGGGAAGATGTGGCCTGGCTTGCGCAGATCGTCGGGCTTCGTCTTGGCGTCGAGCAGGGTGTGGATCGTCTGGTTTCGTTCATAGGCTGAGATGCCGGTGGTGCAGCTTATGGCGTCGACGGAGACGGTGAAGGCCGTCTGCATGCGGTCCGTGTTATCGCGGACCATGGCATGGATCTCCAGGGCGTCGAGCCGTTCCCCCGTCATAGGGACGCAGATCAAGCCTCGGCCGAAGGTGGCCATGAAATTGATCGCCTCCGGCGTGGCCTTTTCCGCCGCCATCAGCAGGTCGCCTTCGTTCTCGCGATCCTCATCGTCGACGACGATGATCATGCGGCCGTCTCGGATATCCTGAAGGGCTTCCTCAATCGTGCTAAATGCCAAGGGATTCACCTCTTAATATCCATTTTCCAGCAAAAACTCGCGGGTCAGGCGGGAGCCTTTTCCGGTCGCCGCGGCGGACGGTATCCTGCCGGTAAGCAGGCGTTCCACATACTTGCCGATCACGTCGGCCTCCAGATTGACCTTGTGGCCTGGCTTTTTCAAGCCCAGCGTCGTCATCCCGGCCGTGTGGGGGATCAAGGAGACGGTGAAGGCCGCCTCAAAGACATCGACCACCGTCAGGCTGATGCCGTCGATGGCGATGGAGCCCTTCGGGATGACATAGCGCAACAGTTCCGGCGGCGCGGCGATCTCCGTCACGACGGCAATGTCGACGCGCTCTTGGCCTCGGATGACACCGACGGCGTCGATGTGACCGGAAACGATATGGCCGCCCAGGCGGTCGCCGACACGGACAGCCCGCTCCAGGTTGACCCGGTGTCCCGGCTGCAGTTCCGACAGGGCGGTGCGGTCGAGCGTCTCGGCCATCACATCAGCCGTAAAGCTGCTCCCATCATAACGGACGACCGTCAGACAGACGCCGTTGACGGCGATGGAATCGCCGAGCTTCACGTCCTCAACGACCGTTTTTGCGTTGATCTCGATCTTGGCTGAGCGGGCACCCCGGGAAATCGCCCGGACGACGCCTAATTCCTCTACGATTCCGGTAAACACGGCCTCACCTCCTGCAGCACCCCTTCGAGCAGCCAATCGTCTCCGACAGAGGTCATCACACATCTTTGCAGCCGGCGGGCCTTGGCCATCAGGGCCGCTCCGGTCCCGCCGACCGGCGACGGCGCCCCTTCTCCGCCGACGATCTTCGGGGCCAGGAAGATGGCCGCCCGGTCGGCCAGGTTTCCATCTAAAAAGGCGCCATGGATGCGCGCCCCGCCCTCCACCAAAAGCGACGTGACGTTGTCACAGGCGAGTCGGTGCAACAGATAGGACAGGTCGACGCATCCGCCGGCATCGGCTGGGCAGCGCAGGACGGTGGCCCCGGCCTGTTCGAGCGCTGCCACCTGCTCCGCCGGCGCCGCCTCGGTGACAGCGATGATGGTCTTCGCCTCCGCCGACAGGACCTTCGCCGTCAGCGGTGTCCGCGCCTTGCTGTCGACGATGATACGGATAGGGTTGCGACAATCCTTTTCGGCGAGGCGGACAGTCAACTGGGGATCATCGGCCAGCACCGTGCCGATGCCGACCAGGATGGCGTCAAGGCGATTGCGCCACTGGTGGACCTTGCGCCGCGACGCCGGACTGCTGACCCAGCGGCTGTCACCTGATGCGGTGGCGATCTTGCCGTCTGCCGTCATGGCCCATTTGAGCAACACCCAAGGCCGCTTGCGCGTCACCCAAGTGAAAAAGGGCTGATTGATGGTGATGGCCGCATCGGCCATCACCCCCACATCGACTTCGATGCCGGCCTCTCGCAGCCTGGCAAATCCCTGCCCCGCCACCTGGGGGTTGGGATCCGCCACGGCGGCCACCACCCGGCTGATCTTGGCGGCGATGATCGCTTCAGTGCAGGGCGGTGTCCGTCCATGATGGTTGCACGGTTCAAGGGTCACATAGAGGGTCCCGCCGCAGGCGGCCTCACCGGCCTGGCGCAAGGCGTGAACCTCCGCATGAGGCGTCCCCGCTTTCCGATGATACCCTTCCCCGATGACGCGGCCATCCTTGACAACAACCGCGCCGACGACCGGGTTGGGGCTTGTCCGGCCTAAGGCTAGGGCGGCAAGTTCCAGGGCGCGGTCCATGAATGAAAAGTCTTCCGGAATCAACTCAACACCACCACTCTCCGGGAAAACGAAGAACCCCCGGGGTTAGTTTCCCCGGGGATACAGAAACAACACTTTGACCGAGACCGCAACGGCAGGACAAAGCAAGGACAAGCTGCTCATGCACCAGCCGCCTCTTCGTTTCCCCTTCCCATCCAGACTATCACTGTCGGCCCCGGAATCACACCGGATCTGCCCCGAAGGGCTCGCGGGCTGTACCGCCGGTAGGGAATTGCACCCGTCCCCAAGGAAAACACCCATTCCATCATGCTTTTTACTGCAGAATCGATTATACCAACCGGCGCGAATCCTGTCAAAGGGTCAGCGCAGCCGCCCGGAGTTGGGCTACCTCAGCCCGGGGATCGGACGTCCCGAAGAGAGCGGAACCAGCCACCAACACGTCGGCCCCGGCCTGGACAACCTGAGATGCCGTCGTCCTGTTGACGCCGCCGTCGACCTGAATCTCGTAGTGAAGGCCCTGCGCTTGGCGATAACGGGCCAGCGCTTCGATCTTGGGCAGGGCGCCGGCGATGAACTTCTGACCGCCAAAACCGGGGTTGACGGACATGACCAAGACCAGATCGACCATGGGCAGGATGCAGGACAGACTCTGCCAGGGCGTGGCCGGGTTAAGGGCTACGCCGGCCCGGGCGCCTTTTTCTTTGATCAATGACAGGGTGCGGTGCAAGTGAACACAAGCTTCCTGATGGACCGTGATCAGGTCCGCGCCAGCTTGGATGAAATCGAGGATGTACTTGTCCGGGGCTTCGATCATGAGGTGGGTGTCAAAAACCATCCGGCTGCGCTCCCGCAACGCCGCCACGACAAGGGGACCGATGGTGATGTTGGGCACGAAGTGGCCGTCCATCACGTCGATGTGCAGGTACTCGGCGCCGCCCGCTTCCACGGCAGCGACCTGCGCGCCCAGGTTGGCGAAGTCGGCCGACAGGATCGATGGCGCAATTTTGATCGTCATGATTTTCTTCCTTTCGGGGCCTGCCGTTCCCGCTCGATCAATTCGTTCAGGAACATCAGGTAGTGGTCGTAGCGCTGGCGGTGGATCTGCCCCGCCTCGACAGCCTCGATGACGGCGCAGTCCGGCTCTGTCTTGTGCAGACAACTGGCAAAGCGGCAGCTGCCGAGATGGGGCACCATCTCCGGAAACAATTCAGGCAGGTCCTGGGGAGAGATATCAGGCAGGTAGAGCGTCGAAAAGCCGGGCGTATCGGCAACCAGCGCGCCCGACGCCAGTGGGATCAGCTCTACATGGCGGGTGGTGTGGCGGCCGCGTCCGATCTTGGCGCTCACCTCGCCCGTCTTGAGCGACAACCCCGGCGCCAGCGCGTTAAGGAGGGTCGACTTGCCCGCCCCTGAGGGGCCGGCGACAACGGAGATGCGATCCTCCAGCAAGCCCTTCAACCCCTCCAGGTTCTCCCCCTGCCGTGCCGAGAGGACGAACTGGGCTATCGAGATATCCCTGTAGAGCGCCTGGACCTGGGCGACACGCTCGGGCGAGGCGATGTCCGCCTTGTTCCAGACGAGGACAGGCTGGATGCCGGCATGAGCCGCCAGGACGAGCAACCGGTCGACAAGGACGAAATCGGGGTCAGGCGCTGCCAGAGCAAAGACCAGGAGCACCTGATCCACGTTGGCCACTGGCGGGCGCAGCAACTCGTTCCGCCGAGGCAACACCCCTTCGATGACCCCCTTGTCCCCTTCCATGACGCAGATGCGCACCTGATCACCGGGCAAAAAGACGCGGTCATCGCCCTTCAATCGGAACTTGCCCCGCAAGGAGCAGGTGTACAACCGACCGCCGGCGAGGACATAGTAAAACCCGCTGTATCCTTTGATGATCGTTCCTTCCGTCTCCCTTTGGTTCAAACGGGGCTCCTCCATTACTCCAGTTTACTCGCCTTAGCGCTGTGGCGCTTGCCTTCGCTGCGTTCACATAGCGCCTCACTCCACCTTGCGCTCCCAGTACACCATCTGGTCCACATAGGCCTGAACCGTTCCCCTGCCTGTGGTGGCGACCTCCTGGCTGACGATCTCGCCGGCCTTATGCCGCTGATGGTAGAGTTCCTTCTGACCGCCCTGCTCGTCGAGAAAGACGATGCGCACCATATGCTCTTTGCCGTCATTGGGGACAAAGACGCGCACCGATGATTTGACCGGACCGGCCGGCGAAGCGTTGGCCGGCGGGATACAGTAGGTCAGGGTGACAGGATCGCCGGGTTTGAGCGGGGCGTTCGGCGACGGTTCCTGGGCGAGTATCGTCCAGGGCGGCAAGGTGGCGTTCTCCTGGAGCTTCAGTTTGAGATCGATCTTCAGCGGCTCCAGCTTGGCCTGGGCTTCCTGAAGCTTGCTCCCCACCAGGGAAGGCATGGTGGCCTTCACCTCCGGCCCTTTGCTGACCCGCAGTTGGATGACCGTATCCCCCGGCTGTTCCGAGTTGGCTGCCGGAGACTGAGAGAGGACGGTCCCGACCGGGTTTTCGTCGAAGACCTCTTCCGCGCTGACGGTGAAGTTGGCCTCTTTGAGCGCCACCTGGGCGTCTCGCAACGCTTTACCCGTCACATTGGGAACGCGGATCAGCTTGGGCCCCTGGCTCACCGTCAGTTTGACGACCCTGTTTTGCTTGACCACCTGATTTTCGTCGGGGTCCTGGGCGATGACCATATGGGCGTTGGCGTTATCAAAGACATAGTTGGTCTCGGCGCGGAGCCCCAGTTTTTCCAGCCGCTCGATAGCCTCGGTGACGCGAATCCCTTTGACCTTCGGCACGGTCACCTCGGGCACACTCATATAGCGCGTCCAGGCGAAGGTCAGACTCGCCAACAACAACACCGCCGTCAACAGCCCTGCAGCCCAGACGCCCCAGGACCGCTTACCTTTTCCTGGATCGGCGCGACGGGCGCCTTTCCCTTCTTCTTTCCGCTCCGTGGCGGCAAGCTCTGCATCGATGCGGGCAGCAGCCCCATCGAGACGCACTGTCGGGCTGTCGTCATCAGCATGAGGCAACCGTCCCGCCACCTGGCCGGTAAAAACCCGCTCCAGGTCCTGCCGAAACGCCCGAGCGTTGCCATAGCGGCGAGCCGGCTCTTTCTCCATGGCCCGCAACACCACCTGCTCCAGCGCAGGGGGCACACGATGGTTCAGGACGGACAATGCCTGAGGCTGCTCCTGGATCTGTTGGAGGGCCACGGCGATTGGCGTCTCCCCCTGAAAAGGCAGCTGTCCGCTCAACAGTTCGTACATGACGACGCCGAGTGCATAGATGTCCGATTTTTCATCAACCGGCAGCCCCCGCGCCTGTTCCGGCGACAGATAGTGGACAGACCCGACGATGGAACGGTCCATGGTCATCGTGTTCTGGGCGATGGAGCGGGCGATCCCAAAATCAGTCACCTTCACCCGCCCTGTCCGGGTGATCAGGATGTTGTGGGGCTTGATATCGCGATGGATGATGCCGCGCTCGTGGGCATGTTCGAGGGCGTCGCAGATCTGCTTGGCCAGTTCGACGGCCTCCTCAGGCGGCAAAGGCGCCCGGCTGCGGATGACCTCCTTCAGCGTCGGTCCATCGATGAACTCCATCACTATGTAGTCGGTCTTGCCCTCGCGGCCCACGTCATAAACATTGACGATATTGGGATGAGACAAACCGGCCACCGCCTGGGCCTCCCGTTGAAAGCGGCGGACAAACTCTTCGTCAGAACAGAGATTTTCGCGAAGGATTTTGACGGTGACAGCCCGTTGCAGCGACCGATCCCAGCCTTTAAAGACCTGGGCCATCCCGCCGCCGCCTAGGAGTTCGACGATTTCATAACGATTGCCGAAGATGCGTCCGATCATACCTGCCACCCCTCACCTTCCTCTTGCCATATGATCAGGAAAGTGACATTGTCATAACCGCCCCGTTCCAGGGCAAGGTTCATCATAGCGTCGGCGGCGCGTTCCAGGCCCTCCCGTTGAAAGGGAATCGCGGCGTTCGAATCCAAGAGCCGGCCCATCTCCTCAGCCGTCACCAGGTTGGTCAGGCCGTCGGTGCACAAGAGCAACAGATCCTGCTCCGTCCAAGGCACTGTCATCAGGTCCACCTGCACATCATCGCGGGTGCCCAAGGCGCGGGTGATGATGTTGCGCTGTGGGTGGGACTGGGCCTCCGCCTCGGTAATCTTGCCAAGGCGGATCATCTCTTCCACCAGGGAATGGTCCCGCGTCAGCAGGCGGACCTGCCCGTCATGGAAGAGGTAGGCGCGGCTATCGCCCACATGGGCCACGGTGAGTGTAGACGTCGTCAGATGAGCGGCTGTGAGCGTCGTGCCCATACCGGCCCACTTGGGCTGGTTCACCGATTCTCGGTAAATGCGCCGGTTCGCCTCCCGACAGGCCGCCTCCAGCCGGGTTCCCGGTTCCCCCTTCCCCTCTGTTTCGCGCCAATGGGCGGCAAAGGCCTCTACCGCCAGCGCACTGGCGACCTCCCCGGCCTCATGACCGCCCATCCCGTCGGCGACCAGAAAGAGCCCCTGCGCCACATCACAGAAATGACTGTCCTCGTTGGTCGGCCGAACTCGCCCTTTGTCGGTGCGAGCGATGACGTTCATGCCTCCTCCTCCCCCTTGGCGGCCCCGCGCAATTGCCCGCAGGCCGCCTCGATATCCTGTCCCCGCTCCTCACGGATGACGGCGTCCACCCCCCAACGCCGCAGTTCCGCGAGAAAGCGTTCTGTCGGTTCCCGCTCCGGCCTCCGAACCCCTATCCCGGCGACGGCATTGACGGGAATCAGGTTCAAGTGGATGGGCCAACCCTTGAACAGCGAGGCCAGTCGCCTGGCGTCCTCAAGCCGGTCGTTGACACCCGCCATGAGAGCGTACTCGACGGAAAGGCGCCGGCGCGTCTTCTCCCAGTAGCGCCGGCAGGCTTCCAGCACCTGAGCCAGGGGAAACCGGTCGTTCACCGGCATCCACTCGCTGCGCTGTTTGTCATCGGCAGCGTGGAGCGACAAGGCCAGGTTCACCTCCCAGTCCTCGTCGGCGAAGCGGTCGATACCGGGCACAATGCCGGCGGTGGAGACGGTGATCCGGCGCTGTCCGATGGCCTGCCCCTCGGGATGGGTGAAGAGACCGATGGCCCGGCGGACGTTGTCATAATTTAAAAAGGGCTCGCCCATCCCCATGAAAACAAGATTCGTCACCTTGAAATCGGGATCATCCTTGCGCTTTTCGTGGGTAATGTCCAGCACCTGTCCGACGATCTCGGCGGCTGTCAAGTTCCGCCGAAAACCCTGCCGGCCTGTGGCGCAAAAACGGCAACTGAGCGGACAGCCGGCCTGTGTGGACAGACAGACGGTTACACGGTCCCGGGTCTGAGCGCGCCGGTAAGGCATGAGGACCGACTCGATCAGCTCACCGTCAGCCAGCCGCCAGAGGTATTTCTCGGTGCCGTCACGGGCGACGCGGTGCCGTTCCGGGGCGAGAGGCTTCAGCCACCCCGCTTCTCCCAGCCTGACCCGCAGCGCCTGGGGCAGGTCGGTCATCTCGGCGACTTCGCGGACAGCCCGGTTTTGAAGCCATTTGAATATCTGCTTGCCACGGAAGGTCGGTTGGCCCCATGGCGTGAGCAGAGCCGCAATCTCCTCGGGAAAGAGGCCGCGCAAGTCAGTAGGTTGTTCCGACTGCTCTTCTCCCTCCGGTTCAATCCGCTGCCTCTCGGTGCGCAGCTGTATGGCCGCCTCTTCCGCCGGTTCCTTCACGTTCAAGACCGCCTCCTTAACCGGGCCACGAAAAACCCGTCCGTCTGAAAGCGATGGGGCAGTATCTGAAAATAGCCCTTGGCCGACTGCCGCTTCTCTTCCTCCGTAAAATCCAATTCCGGCAAGAAGGGCGACAGATCGTCGGCGCCGAAGTCAGGGTGGCGCTGCAGGAAGTCTTTCACCTGCTGGAAGTTTTCCTCCGGCTCGATCGTGCAAGTGGAATAGACAAGCACCCCGCCCGGTTTGACGAGCGGCGCCACACCGTCCAGCAACTCCCGCTGCAGCTCCCGCAGCCGGACCAGATCGGCCTCAAAGATGCGGTAGCGCAGTTCCGGTTTGCGGCGCAACACACCAAGGCCGCTGCAGGGTGCGTCTAACAGCAGGCGGTCGACGCCGCCTCGCAAGGCCTCCGCCGGCTGGCGGGCATCGATAGCCTCCACCTGGACGCGCTCGATCCCCAGCCGCCGGCAATTCTCCCGGATCAAGCCCAACTTGTGGGGGTGGATGTCCCAGGAATAGATGGTCGCCTTGTCGCCGCTCCATTCAGCCATATGGGTCGTCTTCCCCCCCGGCGCTGCGCAGGCGTCCAGGACGATCTCCCCCGGCTGCGGGTCGACGACCGGCGCGACGACCATAGAGCTCTCATCCTGAACGGTGAAGAGCCCTTCGGCAAATCCAGGCAGGCGCGTCACCGCCGAGGCCGAGGCCAGCCGGACTCCCATGCCGTGCAAGGCCGAAGGGAAGGCTTCCACACCGGCGTCAGCCAGTCGTTGCAGAAAGGCGTCCCGGCTGACGCGCAGTCTGTTGACCCGGAGCGACACCGCCGCCGGTCGGTTGTTAGCCTGGCAGATCGCCCGGGTCCGCTCGGCGCCGAACTGCTTGAGCCAGCGACGGACGAGCCACTCGGGATGGGACTCGACGACAGTGAGATGCGCTACTGGCTTGTCTTCCCAGCGCGGCCAAGGGATCTCGTCGCGACGCCGGACCAGTTGACGCAGCACGCCGTTGATCAGCGACGTCAGGCGTCCCAAGCCCGCCTGTTTGGCCAGTTCCACCGTCTCATGGCAGGCGGCGGCATCAGGGATGCGGTCCAAATAGAGAATCTGGTAGGCGCCGAGCCGCAGGAGACGGCGCGCCACCGGGTGCACGTCGCCGGGCCGCTTCAACAGCCCGTCAAGGGCAAAATCAAGGGCATTTTGACGACGGAGCACGCCCAGCACCAATTCGGACACAAGGCCGCGATCGAGCCGGTGCAGTCCGCTCCCCTCCAGGGCATGGGTCAATTGCAAGTTGGCATAGGCCTTTCGTTCTTCGACGGCGTTGAGCACGTCCAAGGCGACGCCTCTCGGCGATGGCTGCATCAAGATACCTCCGCCCGGCGTTCAGGGAGCGCCGATTTTTCCAGCACCGTTCCGATCACCCCGCTGTTGATCCAGTCGGCGCGCTCGTCATAGAGAAAGTAACGCACCGCCTGTTCGAGACGGCTCATGTTGACCAGGGTGTTGCAACAGGGTCCCTCAGGCCGATCATTCAGTATGCCCAAAACGGGAAGAAAATCAACATCCTGGATGCCGCTCGTCAGGTCCCGTTCACAGGCGATGGCCACGATGGCCTGAGGGCGCTTCTCCAGAATCGCTTTTCTTGCCCAGGTCCCGCCGGAGACGATGGTCAGGTTCACACCATAGCGTTCCGTCAGTTCGATCAGGTCATGAACGGGACAGGCGCCGCAGCGCTTGCAGTTGTAGATATCGAGGGTGATCTTGTGGGGGCAGGTCGTCTTTTGCAGGCAATGGGGCGCCAGGATCATCAACCGTTCCGGCGCGACGGTCACCTTGCGCAGCCGCACCAACTGGTTGCTCACCTCGATGAAACTGCTTTTCAGACGATCAGGGCTGATCCCGAAGAAACGAGCAATGACCAGTGCCATGGGAAAGAGTATGTTGACCGCCATCCGCGTCCAACGATAGACCGAAGGAATGGCGCGATCCTGCCAGATAGAGAGGATCATCCCGCCGATGCCAAAGGCGATCAACACCGTGACAGCGAGAAAGGTGATCCCCAGCAGGCCGATCAACACCTTGTTCCAGGGGTAGTTTTGGTATTTGACAAGATACCAGCCGAGAAGCGCCAGCCCGATCAGGGCGAGAAAGCTGGCCACCATCAGGCCAATAAACAACCGCTTGCGGATTGGCATGGCTCCAACGCTCCCAATGTAACTTCCAATCTCAACCGAACCGAAATCCCGGTCCTATCCTCCGTCCCCGTGCATAGGCCCCGGCTGTCATCGTCTTGCCGCCGGCCGGGCGGACCTCGGACAGCCAGTAGACGCCAGCGCCAGTGGCAACAGCCACCTCATCGCCGACAATCTGCAGAATCTCCCCTGGATGCGCCGCCGAACCGGTTGGGTCGGGTAACGGTAACCCCTCATGGCGCAACCGCCCTCGCAGGATCTTCAGGATCTTGCCCTCGTCCATGGTAAAAGCGCCCGGCCAGGGATTCATGCCGCGCACCCGATTGTGGACCGCCTCTGCCGGGGCACTCCAGTCCACCTGCTCGTCAGCCCGTGCGAGCATGGGCGCATAACTCGCCTGGCTGCCGTCCTGAGGCTGAGGCTGCAATCGCCCCGCTTCCATCGCCGCCAGCGTCTCCACCAGCAACCGGGCGCCCAATTCGGCCAAGGCGTCATGGACCTGGCCGGTCGTATCATCGGGACCGATAGCCAGGGAACGCTTCAAGAGCATGTCCCCTTCGTCAAGCCCCTCGCTCATCAACATCGTTGTGATCCCTGTCTCTTTTTCCCCGTCGATGACAGCCCGGTGGATGGGCGCTGCGCCGCGATATTTCGGCAACAGGGAGGCATGGACATTGATCCAGCGCTGCGGAAAAGCGTCGAGCAGCCGCGGCGGCAGGATCCGCCCGAAGGCGACCACCACCCCGGCCTCCACGCCCAGATCCTTCAATTTTTGCACAAACTCGTTATCCAAACAGGCGGGATGATCGACAGGGAGGCCCAACCGCAAGGCCGCCTCCTTGACAGGACTGGGCTGCGGTTTTTGGCCCCGCCCGCGCGGGCGATCGGGCCGGGTGACGACAAGGGCCACTTCATGACCAGCCGCTACAATCGCTTCCAAGGTGGGAACAGCGAAATCGGGCGTCCCCATAAAGACCAGACGCATCGAAGCGGTCACTCCTCCGGATTGTCGTTTTCGACGCGATCGACAAAGAGGATCCCGTCCAAATGGTCGATCTCATGCTGGAAGGCCACGGCGAGCAGGTCTGTGCCCTCAGCGATAAAGGTCTCGCCCTTTCGATCCTGGGCCTTGACGCGGACTCGCTGGAAGCGCTTCACCCTGCCGGTGTAGTCGGGAATGGAGAGACAGCCTTCGGCGTCACACTGTTCGCCTTCGGCCTCGATGATCTCCGGATTGACCAACTCAAATCGCCGTTTGCCCACCTCGACGACACAGACGCGCTTGCCGATGCCGATCTGAGGCGCGGCGAGGCCCACACCCCGGGCCGCCGCCATCGTATCGAACATATCGTCAATCAGCCGACCCAGGTTGCTGTTGAAACGGGTGACCGGCTTCGCCTTTTCGCGTAACACAGGATCGCCCATCTTTAGAATTTCATAAACGGCCAAAGAAAACCCTCCCGTCGGCTTTAAATCTATCCAAAATATCATATCGCAAACCCGGATCAAGGAGCATGGAAAAACATCATTTCCCACCTTTTATGGATTGAGCATGAGGCTGATCGTCACACCGGCTGGGCGGCCGCGACGGCGGCTGTATTCCCCTTCGGCGGCGATCAGCGCCGCCCGGAGCGCCGCCAGCCTGTCACCCTTCACCCGCAAGGTCAAGAGCCAGCGAAAACGGTTCTCCACCTTGGCCACCGGCGCCGGCGCCGGCCCCCAGACATCGATCTCCGGCTGCGCCAGACCTGATGAGAGGCCCATCGTCACAGCACCAGCCTGTTGGCGCAGGATCTCCGCCCACGTATCAGCCGCCACCCGGACGAGGGGCTCCTCGGGACCGGAAAAGAGGACGCGGGCCAGCCGAGCGAAGGGCGGATAACCCAGCTGTTGCCGTAATTCGATTTCGCGGCGGAAAAACCCTTCATAATCGTGCAACTGCACCGCCTGCAGGCAGTAATGCTCAGGACAGTAGGTCTGCAAAACCACCTGGCCCGGTTCCCGCGCCCGCCCCGCCCGTCCGGCCACCTGGGAGAGCAGTTGAAAAGTCCGTTCAGCAGCGCGAAAGTCAGAGATGTGCAGGGAGGCGTCGGCGGCGAGAACACCGACCAACGTCACCCGGGGAAAGTCGAGTCCCTTGGCGATCATCTGAGTCCCGACGAGGATGGGCGCTTCGCCGCGGCCAAAGGCGTCAAGAACCGGCGCAATCCCCTCCTGTGCTGCCACATCGCGGTCCATGCGCAGGACCGGCACACCGGGAAAGCGCGCCCGCAATTCTTCCTCGATCCGCTGGGTGCCGGTGCCGAAATAGCGGATCGCCCGACTCCGGCAATGGGGGCACCTTTCCGGCACATCCTGGCGGAAGTTGCAGTAATGGCAATGCAACTGCTCCCCGTGACGATGGTAGACGAGAGAAATGGAACAGTGGGGACAAGTAACAACGGTTCCGCACTCGCGGCAGATGACAAAGGTGGAAAAACCACGCCGGTTCAGGTAGAGGATCACCTGCTGCCGCCGCTGCAGCCGCTCCTCGACAGCCTTCAACAAATACCGGGAAAGCATGCCCTTATTCCCGGCAGCCAACTCGTCGCGCATGTCGATCACATCGACGGGAGGCAGTTGTCCGCCTGCCGGACGCTGGCGCAATTTGAGCAGCTGGAACCGTCCCGAAAGCGCCTGGGCATACGTTTCCAGGGCTGGCGTCGCCGAACCGAAGACAACAACAGCGCCGCAGTGGCGGGCGCGCTCCATCGCCGTCTCCCGGGCATGATACTTCAGGTCATTGTCCTGCCGGTAAGAGGGCTCATGCTCCTCATCGACGATGATCAGACCCAGCCTGGGCAGCGGAGCGAAGACAGCGGAACGAGCGCCGACGACGAGGTCGGCCTCCCCCCGGTAGATGCGCTGCCATTCCTGCCGCCTTGCCGCATCGGCGAGGCCGCTGTGCAGCAGGGCCACCTGGCTGCCGAAGCGTTCCCGCAGCCGCCGCTCTGTCTGAGGCGTCAGGGCGATCTCCGGCACCAGCAGCAGCGCCTGGCGTCCACGGGCCAAGGCCTCCCGGATGGCGCAGATATAGACCTCCGTCTTACCGCTGCCGGTCACGCCGTGGAGCAAGAAGGGCCGGCTGTCGCCGCCCCTCCCGGCTGCGTCAAGCGCTTCCGTCAGATAATGGACGGCCTGCTTCTGATCAGGGGTAAGGGCCGGCTCGGGGAACAGCGGCGGTAACGCACTGCTGTTTGTTATCGACGCTGGTTTTGCTGCGGGGTCCGCTATAGTCTCCGTTTGGTGCGCTTTTTCCCTCGCCCTCTCCATCGTCGCTCTCTCTGCCAACTTAGGCAAGAGCTGTCGTACCGTCACCAGCCCGGCGTCGCTCAGGCGATCAATCACCGCCGGCGGCACGCCACCTCCTTTGCCGGTCAAAGAGGCGTATTTCATCCGCCGCTGCGGCGCCCGAGAGAGGCGGCGGAGCAGATCGGCACATTCCGGGTCGATCCCCTCCCAGAAGGCGATCGCCTCCCGATCCGGCTTGGCGGCCAAAAGCACCCAGGCGGCGGGACGGACAGGCGGACCGGGCGGAGCCATCAGCCGCAGCACGTCAGCTTTCGTCCCCAAGGTTTCACGAGCCAGCCAAGGCACGAGGGCGAGCAGGTCATGGCCTAACCGATAGCTTCCGTTGACCGCCTCGACCGGCTGGAGAGCGAAAGCTCTTTCCAACTCTGCCGTTGCGACCTCCAGCTCCAGCACCCAACCGCGGGTCAGTTTACCGTGAAAGGCGACCCAGACCTCGCGGCCCGGCTCGACCTCCCCGGCCAGGGTCTCGGGGATGCGATAATGAAAAACCCTATCCAGATCGCGGTGCGGAATATCGACGATCACCTGGGCAAGTTCCTGTCTCCGACCAGCCGCCATGCCGTTCGCTCCCATGCCGTTGCACCCCCCTGCCGCTGCTGTTGAAATGCTTGCCGGTACGTGTCGTCGCTCTCTCCATTATACCAAGAGATGCAAGCAATTCCGGTGAATTGAAAAAGCCCGGAGCGTTGACTCCGGGCTTCCATGTCAGGACTTACAGGCCAGCCAGTTTCTTCAGCGCTTCCACCTTGTCGAGGCGCTCCCAGGGGAGGTCAAGATCGACGCGGCCGAAGTGGCCGTAAGCCGCCGTCTGGCGGTAGATGGGCCGGCGCAGTTGCAGTTCCTTGATGATACCGGCGGGACGGAGGTCGAAGACCTCTTTGACCCATTTTTCAATGGAGGCTTCGTCTACCTTGGCGGTGCCGAAGGTCTCGACCAATACCGAGACAGGATGGGCGACGCCGATGGCGTAAGCCAACTGAATCTCACAGCGATCTGCCAAACCGGCGGCGACGACGTTCTTGGCCACATGCCGAGCCGCATAGGCCGCTGAGCGGTCCACCTTTGTGGGATCCTTGCCGGAGAAAGCGCCGCCGCCGTGACGGGCCATGCCGCCGTAGGTGTCGACGATGATCTTGCGACCTGTCAGACCGGCGTCACCCTGAGGTCCGCCGATGACGAATCGACCGGTGGGGTTGATGAAGTAGCGGGTCTTATCGTCGAGCAGGCCCGGGGGAATGATGGGCAGGATGACTCGCTCGATCAGATCCTGCTTGATCGTGTCCAGAGAAACTTCCGGCGAGTGCTGGGCCGAGATGACGACGGTGTCGACGCGGACCGGCTTATCGCCGTCATACTCGACAGTGACCTGGGTCTTGCCGTCAGGTCGGAGGTATTCCAGTTCCGCCGTCTTGCGGACCTCGGAGAGGCGGCGGGCCAACTTGTGAGCCAGAGAGATGGGCATGGGCATGTACTCTTCGGTTTCATTGGTGGCGTAGCCAAACATCATCCCCTGGTCGCCGGCGCCGGTGGCTTCGATTTCACTTTCGCTCATCTCGCCGGTGCGGGCTTCCAGCGCCTTGTCAACGCCCATGGCGATGTCAGGCGACTGCTCGTCGATGGAGGTGAGGACGGCGCAGGTTTCACAGTCAAAACCAAATTTCGCACGGGTATAGCCGATCTCGCGGATCGTTTGGCGCACGACTTTGGGAATATCAACATAGCACTTGGTGGTGATCTCGCCGGCAACCAGCACCAAGCCGGTCGTCACCGATGTTTCACAGGCCACCCGCGCCATGGGGTCTTGTGCAAGGATGGCATCAAGTACGGAGTCCGAAATCTGGTCAGCCACCTTATCGGGATGGCCTTCGGTGACAGATTCCGACGTAAAGAGACGTTTACGGCTCAAATCTGTTTCCTCCTTCGCGGCTTTCGCTGAAAAAGTTCGAGTCTGGACGATAATGCCCCTGATTGGCTTTCCTTCCTAGATTATCAAGGACGGTGGAGAAATACAAGGGCATTAATCACAACTGTTCGATAAGATTTGAATAACCCGATCAAAAATTCGACTAGCCACTTCTTCTTTCGCCATGAGCTTCAGCGTCTCTTTGCCGCCCCGGCCGTCAAAGATGGTGACAATATTCGTATCGACGCCAAAACCGGCCCCCGTCTGGGTCACATCGTTGGCCACCATGAGGTCGACATTCTTGCGCCGCAGCTTGTCCAGGGCATAGGTCTCCAGGTCGTTTGTCTCGGCGGCAAAACCGACGAGCACCTGTCTCTCTTTGCGCCGTCCCAGTTCCGCCAGGATATCCGGCGTCCGGACGAGTTCGAGAAAGAGACGGTCGGCCTGTTTTTTCATCTTTTGCTCCGCCGGCGCGGCAGGGCGGTAATCGGCGACGGCGGCGGCCTTGACGACCACATCGACGGCGTCAAAGCGGGACATCACCGCCTCGTACATCTCGTCGGCTGACTCGACGTGAACCACCTCAGCGCCCTCCGGAAGGGGCAGCCCTGTCGGAGTCGTCACCAGGATCACCTCTGCCCCTCGCCGAAGCGCCTCGCGGGCCAGGGCGTAGCCCATCTTGCCCGAAGAGCGGTTGCTGATGTAGCGAACCGGGTCGATGGGCTCGCGGGTCCCGCCGGCGGTGATCAGGACACGGTAACCGGCAAGTTCAGAGCAACCAGCTCCCGTCTCTATCGACTTGCCTGCGCTAGCGGCGATTTCGGGCTCGCCTCGTCTACTGGAGTCAGCCTTCTCCGATGCCCTTTCCCGCCCTGCCAGCGTCTCGGTGATCGCCGCCAGGATCCGTTCCACCTCAGCGAGCCGCCCTTTCCCCGTGACGCCGCAGGCGAGCCGACCCTCGTCAGGCTCGACGATGACAGCGCCGCGCGACTGAAGGACGGCCAGATTTTCCTGCACCGCCGGGTGATGGAACATGTTCACATTCATAGCTGGCGCGATGACCAGAGGCGCGCCGATGGCCAGCAGCGTCGTCGAGAGAAAATCGTCAGCGATGCCGCAGCGGAGCTTGCCGATGATGTTGGCCGTCGCCGGTGCCAAGACAAAAAGGTCTGCCGCGTCGGCGACAGACACATGAGCGACGTTCCACTGCTTCGGCTCGTCAAACATCTCGGTGATGACGGGCCGGCCCGAAAGGGTTTGAAAGGTCAAGGGACCTACAAAACGGGTCGCCGAAGCCGTCAGGATCACCTGGACCTGAGCGCCGGCCTTGACGAGGCGGCTCACCAGATCACAGGCCTTGTAGGCGGCAATGCCGCCGGAGACGCCGACGGCGATGAACTTGTCCTTTAGGATGCTCTCATTAGAATGTCCCGCTTGCGTCAATCTCACTTGATGCCACCCTTCGCTTGCCGGTAAGATACTTTGCCATCGACGATCTCATGCAACGCAATACTGACCGGCTTGGCGGACTTGGCCACGCTGACAAGGGGAGCTTGTTTTTCGACGAGCGCGCGGGCACGTTTGGCCGCCAGTACCACCAGGGTGTACTTGCTGTCCACTTTTTCCATCAATTTGTCCAGCGACGGTTGGTTCATGGTCTTCACACCTCCCCAAAATGTGGAGAAAGTTGAAGGGCTTATTCCAGCTTACGGTAGATGCGCGACTTCTCGGCCTCCACAATCGCCCGCAGGCGGGTGAGCGCCCGGTCCACGTCGTCGTTGATGACGCAGTAGTCGTAGCGGTTGATGAACTCCAACTCCTGCGAAGCCAGGCTTAACCGTTTTTCAATGACCTCCTGGCTGTCGGTGCCTCGGCCGTAGATCCGCCGGGCCAGCTCTTCCAGCGAGGGAGGCGCGATAAAGATCAGCGCCGCTTCGGGGTAGCGCTCCTTGACCTGCAGCGCCCCCTGGATATCGATCTCTAAAAGGACATCCTTCCCGGAAGCCAGCGCTGCCTGCACCGGTGCCAAGGGTGTCCCGTAGTAGTTATCGTAGACTTGGGCGAACTCGAGAAAACGGTTTTCCCCGATCTGCCGTTCAAAGTCCTCTTTGCGCAGAAAATAATAATGAACCCCCTCCCGCTCGCCCTCGCGGGGCTTGCGGGTCGTGGCAGATATGGATAAGGTCAGTTGCGGCAGTTCGTTCAAGAGGCGGCGGCTGAGGGTCCCCTTGCCCGCCCCCGAAGGGCCGGACATGACCAGCAGGACGCCGCGGCCCATGCGAGCCAGGTAGGATTGGAGGATCTGAACGCCTTTATTCGGTTGCCTCGTCTCCATGATGGACCGACTCCTTGGCCGACAGGCGGTGCGCCACCGTTTCCGGCTGGACGGCTGACAAGATGACGTGATCGCTGTCGGTAATGATAACGGCCCGGGTACGCCGCCCGTAGGTGGCGTCGATCAGCATGCCCCGATCCCGGGCTTCCTGAATAATGCGCTTGATCGGCGCCGACTCAGGACTGACGATGGCGACAATCCGGCTGGCGGATACGATGTTGCCAAAGCCGATATTGATCAGTTTGATATCCATATCCTGGTTCCTCCTAGGTCAATTTCGCCACCAGCGCATCCCGTTGCCGGCTGCCCAGCCCCTGCAGGCGCCGCGACTCGTCGATGCCGATGTCGGCCATGATGCGGCGGGCCGTCCGCTTGCCGACTTTGGGCAGCGATTCGAGCAGGTAAAGGACCTTCATCCCCCGGACGACCTCATCGTCCATCCGGTTCAAAACGGCCTCGACGGAGACGGCGCCGGTCTTCAACTGGTTGCGCAGCTGCGTGCGCTGGCTGCGCACAGCATGGGCTTTTTTCAGGGCTTCCGATTTTTGTTCAGCTGTGAGCGTGGGAACCGCCATCCATGATCCTCCTAAGATTGCAGGCACGACTTATTCTACATTTTGCACCTGTTCACGTATTTTTTCCATTTCGCTCTTCAAATCGACTACATGACGAGAAATTTCCAGGTCGTTGCTCTTCGAGCCGATCGTATTGACTTCACGGTTCATCTCCTGGACGAGAAAATCGAGCTTTCGTCCCACCGGTTCGGAAGAGGCCAGCGCCTTTTGAAACTGTTCCAGATGGCTGTTGAGACGAACAAGTTCCTCAGTGATGTTGGAGCGGTCGGCGAAAAGGGCCACTTCCATGGCCAAGCGCTGCTCGTCGACAGGCGTCTGGCCGAACAGTTCCTTGATCCGCTCCTGCAGCCGGTGCGAGTAGTCAGCGGCGACGAAGGGCGAGCGCTCCTCCACCGCCTTGATCCGGCGGCGCAATGCCGTTAAACGCAAAAAGAGATCCTCCGCCAGGGAGCTTCCTTCCTGGATGCGCATACCCATCATCCCGTCCAGGGCCTGCCGCGCCGCCGCATCGACGACGCGGGCCACCTCATCCATATCCTCTTCCGGCTCATCGAGGGTGATCACTTCCGGGAGGCTGTAGAGGGCGTTTATGCCCACATCACAAGACAATTCCAGCTCCTGCGCCAAGTCTCTCAACGATTTATAATATCGAAGGGCCAATTGTTTGTCAACCTTTACCTGTCGGGTGACTTCCCCGTCAGTTTCCAAGTTGACGAACACATCGACCCTCCCTCGAGAGATGCCCTGCAAAAAAATCTTCTTGATCGAATCTTCCAAGACCATATAGGCTTTAGGCAAGCGAACGACCACTTCGGAATAGCGATGGTTGACCGCCTTCGCCTCGACAGTGACGCGCTTTCCCGCCCCACAGGCTTCTCCCCGACCATAGCCGGTCATGCTCTTGATCACGATACATCTTCCTTTGCGCGGTAACCGGCGATTGGTTACAGGCGATTAGGCCTGACAATCGTCTCCGCGCCATCATTTTCGCCTGATTACTTCGACTTTGTTCCGTCAATTCCTTTTTCTGATCGAAAAAAAGGGGCCGGTCGCCCGGCCCCGCAGGGTTTTTCAGGGTTAATTGACAGGCGATGCGGCAATAGCCTACCCAGAGGGGACACCAGTGATACTAAAGCGGAAGCTCTCCTCGGAATACCTCTACGGCGGGGCCGGTCATGTAGACGCGGTTGTTCTCCTCGCGCCACTCGATATGGAGCGGACCGCCGGCCAGGTGGACTGTCACCTTGCGGTCGGTGTAGCCGTTGAGGACAGAGCCGACGACGGTGGCGCAAGCCCCGGTGCCGCAGGCCAGCGTGGGGCCGGCGCCGCGCTCCCAGACGCGCATCTGCACCTCGTCAGGCGCGACGACCTGAACGAATTCGACGTTCGTCTTCGCCGGAAAAGCCGGATGGACCTCCACTTTGGGACCGAGCGTCGTGACTGGCGCTTCATCAATGTCGTTGACATAGATGAGGCAGTGGGGGTTACCCATGGACAAGGCCGTCACCCGGACCACCGCATCGCCGACGACCAGTTCCTGATTGACAGCGGGGCCTTCGGGGCCGACCATGGGGATCTGGTGACGCTGCAGGCGCGGTTCACCCATGTCTACACAGACGCCGGTGACAGCGCCCGCCGCGTCGGTGATGATCTCGGGGACGATGATCCCAGCCAAGGTCTCCACCTCGATGCGGCGCTTGGCGACGATGCCCCGCTCGTAGACATAACGGGCCAGACAGCGGATGCCGTTGCCGCACATCTCCGGTTCGGAGCCGTCAGAGTTGAGGATGCGCCAGCGGATGTCGGCCTTGTCAGAGGGAAAGAGGAGGATCAGACCGTCGCCGCCGATGCCGTAGTGGCGGTCACAGATGCGGACGGCGATCTCCTCCCAGTCCTCGCGGTCCAACAGGGGCGGTTCCATGGCGTTGACAACGATGAAGTCATTGCCGAGGCCGTGCATTTTTACGAATTCCATCGACGATGCCACCTTTCCGGGATTCAATCTTTCCTTGTATGGTGCCTCAAAAAAGGAGTGACTCAAAAGCAGAGTGCCTCTATGTTAGAGATTCTCGAAATCAGGGATGCTCAGCTGCCGGCCTCTTGTTGCCGTCCATTCTGTTATTGCCCGTACAATGCCCGCCCTCCGTCACGCTGCCCAAAAGGCCGCAGGATGAAGTGACGCAGCCCGGTCAGCAGCAGCCAGCCGCCGGAAAAGCAGAGGATGACGAGCCAGTGGGTGGGCTCCAGGGGAACGGTCTGAAAGATCCGCTGCAGCGGCGGCAGGTAGACGACAGCCAACTGCATCAAGCCCGAGAGACAGACGGCCCCGATCAAGCTGGGGTTGGTAAACCAGCCCAGTTCAAAGATGGAGTAGCGCTCAGACCGGCAGTCAAAAACATAAAAGAGTTGGAAGAAGGTCAAGGTGCAAAAAGCCATCGTCCGTGCCAGGGGCAGGTCGCCTAAATAGATCCCCCAGGCGAAGACGGCCAGCGTCGCCAACCCGCAATAGGTTCCCCAGATCAGGATGTTTCGTCCCAATCCGCCGGCGAGAATGCTCTCCTTCTGGTGGCGCGGCGGCCGGCGCATCACGTCAGGATCGGGCGCGTCCACGCCGAGGGCCATGGCGGGCAGGCCGTCGGTGACCAGGTTGACCCAGAGCAGTTGGACCGGCAAGAGCGGCAAGGGCAAGGCCATGAGGCTGGCCAGGAACATCACCAGCACCTCACCGGCGTTGCAGGACAAAAGATAGCGGATAAATTTGCGGATGTTGTCATAGATGGCGCGGCCCTGTTCGACGGCGGTCACGATGGTGACGAAGTTGTCGTCGGAGAGGACCATGGCGGAGGCCTCTTTCGTCACGTCCGTGCCGGCCTTGCCCATGGCCACGCCGATGTCGGCCTCTTTGACAGCCGGGGCGTCGTTAACACCGTCACCCGTCATGGCCACCACATGGCCCCGCGACTTCAAGGCGCGGACGATGCGCAACTTGTGGGCCGGCGAAACGCGAGCGTAGACGGCGACGCGGGGCACCTTATCCTCCAGTTGCCTGTCATTGAGTTCGTCGAGACAGGCGCCGGTAAGGACCTCATCGGAACGGCTGCTGATGCCCAGTTCGCGGGCGACGGCCAGCGCCGTCGCGGGATGGTCGCCGGTGATCATGATTGTGCGGATGCCGGCCTGGCTGCAACGCTCTACGGCTTGGCGGACGCCGGGCCGGGGCGGATCCATCATGCCGACCAATCCGAGGAAGGTCAGATCCTCCTCGGCGATCTCCATGAGCTTCTCGACGGGCATCTCCGCCGGGAGGGGGCGGCAAGCGAGAGCCAACACCCGCAAGGCCTCATCGGCCATGCGCTCGTTTGCATCGAGGATGCGGCGGCGGCGGTCGTCATCGAGGGGCACATCCGATCCGTTCCAGCGAACGAAGGCGCAGCGAGAGAGGACCGTTTCAGGCGCGCCCTTGACAAAAGCCATCATCTGCCCCTTCTGATCCCGCACGATGACGGTCATCCGCTTGCGGTCGGAGTCAAAGGGCAGTTCCTCGACACGGTGAAAGTCAGCTTCGACGTTTTGATGGAGAAATCCTCCTTTGGCAGCCAAGACCAGGAGCGCCCCTTCGGTGGGATCGCCCATGAGGTTCCAGTCGCTCGCCGGGACCTCCCCTCCGTTCTTCTTGCGTCTGCCCCAGAAGGGAACATCCTTGCGCGATCGGGATGGTTCGCCGCCGGTGAGTCGGGCGTTGTTGCAGAGCACGGAAGCGCGAAGCAGATCGTCCAGATCGGCCCAGCCTGTCCCGGTTGCGGCGGTTCCGGTCCCCCTGGCTGTTCCAACGGCGGCGCCTCCTGCCTCCACTGTGAATAGATGCCGCTTTGCGAAAAACTCGCCCACCGGCTCAATCCCCTGACCGCTCACATCGACGCGCTCACCCGATAACCAGACCTGGCGGACCGTCATCCGGTTCTGAGTCAGTGTGCCTGTCTTATCCGAGCAGATCGCCGTGGCGCAACCGAGCGTCTCCACGGCTGGCAATTTGCGGATGATGGCGCGGCTGCGGATCATCCGCTGCACGCCGATGGCGAGAACGATGGTGACGATAGCCGGCAGCCCCTCAGGGATGGCCGCCACGGCTAAGCTGACGCCGGTGAGGACCATGCGGTAGACCGGCTCACCCTGGTAAAGGCCGATGGCGACGACGACGAGGCAGATGGCCAGGCAGAGGACGACCAGGATCTTACCCAGTTCATCGAGGCGGCGCTGCAAGGGCGTCATGTCGTCGCCGACGGATTCGATCAGGTGGGCGATGCGGCCCATCTCCGTCTGCATCCCTGTCGCCACGACGAGGCCGCACCCGCGGCCGCGGGTGACGCTTGTCCCCGAAAAAGCCATATTGTCCATGTCACCGATGCCCACACCGGCGGCGGTGATCGGCTCCGGCTGCTTGCAGACCGGCAGGGACTCGCCGGTGAGGGGCGACTCATCGATCTCCAGGTCGTGGACCTCTAAGAGGCGCAGGTCAGCCGGTACCCGATCGCCCGCCTCCAAGAGCACCAGATCGCCCGGGACGATCGTGTGGGCCGCCACGCGCATCTCGTGGCCTTCGCGGAGCACCCTCGCCTCCGGCGCCGTCAGTTTTTTCAGGGCCTCCAAAGACTGTTCGGCTCGATACTCTTGAACGAAGCCGAGGACAGCGTTCATCACCACGATGACCAGGATGGTGATGGCGTCGGCCATCTCACCCAGAAAAACGGAAATGGCCGTCGCCGCCAAGAGGACCAGGATCATAAAGTCGGTGAACTGCGCCAAGAGCCGCCGCCACAAGGGCACCGCCTCGGCCGCCCGAAGGGCGTTCGGCCCGAAGCGCCCCAACCGCTCTTCCGCCTCGCGCCGATTGAGCCCTTGCGGGCCGGCGATCAGCGCCCGGCACAGCTCCTCATAGGTGAGCTGGTGCCAGGGCTTGTCCGGGGCGGCGACCGTCTTCGGTCCCGAACGATCATGGCCTTTACGTTTCATCTCCGTTCCCCCGTTTCCTTGTAATCGCATGCCGCGCCGGCATGCTGGATTCGCGGGCCGCCCCCGAAAATGGACGGGCTCCCCCCTTGTCCTATTTCTATGATTGGAAAGGCCTGACAATGCCTCCCCCTCCAATTGCCGCCAAGGGGCCGCCATGCTATGATGGGGGCGAACGTGATAAGGAGGGCATACCCCGATGGCACTCGACGGACTCACCTTGACCACCATCATCGATGAGCTGAGACCGGCGCTCGTGGGCGGTCGGATCGACCGCATCGTCCAGCCCCTGCCGGAAGAGATACACCTGATCGGCCGCACCGGCCACACCAACTGGCGCCTCTTGCTCTCGGCCCACCCCGTGACCGGACGCATCCACCTGACGAAAAAAAACAAGCCCAACCCGACCCAACCGCCTCTCTACTGCATGGTCCTGCGCAAACACCTAGAGGGCGGGCGCCTCCGCGCCGTCGAGCAATCGCCCTGGGAACGGATCGTCCGCCTACGCTTCGATGCCAGCGACGAACTGGGCGGCCGGTCGGAAAAGAGCCTGATTCTGGAGATCATGGGCAAACACTCGAACCTGATCCTCGTCGACGACGCCACAGAGACGATCATCGACGGCATCCGCCGTTACAGCCACGCTGTCAGCCGTCACCGGGAGGTCCTCCCCGGCCGGACCTACATCGCCCCACCCGTTCCGGATAAAAAAGCCCCGTCGGCGGTGACCGACGAGACCCTGGCGGAACTTATATGGAAGCACGACGAAAATACGCCCCTAGAAAAAGCGCTGCAGCAAAACCTGATGGGCATCAGCCCGGAAACGGCGCGCGAGATCTGCCACCGCGCCGGCTTGGGCCGCGACAACCTCGCCGGCGAATGCGGCCGCTACGAATTCAGCCGCCTCGCCCTGGCCTTGCGGGAACTGATATCCCTGGTGGAGCGCAAAGAGCCGACGCCGGAGATCGTCTGGCAAACGAACACAGACGCCCCGAAGACCTTCGCCCCCTGGCCGCTGACCCACCTGGATCCGACCCTGCGGCGGGAAAAGCTGGACAGCGTCAACGAGGCCGCCGACCGCTTCTACCACAGCAAGGACGAACTGGAAAAACTGGCGGCCAAGCGGGCCGCCCTGGTCAAGCGCATCGCCGCCGAATGGGAGCGGGCGCAGCGGCGCAAGACGAGCCAGGAAAAAGACATCGCTACGGCGGAAAAAGACCTCATCTGCCGCACCTGGGGCGACCTGCTGCTGGCTAACCTCTACCGCGTCCAGCCGGGCGACGGCGCGATCACCGTGGCCGATCTGACCGACCCCGAAAAGACCCATGTGATCGAACTGGACCCCTCCCTCTCACCCTCGGAAAACGTGCAGGCCTTCTACAGCCGCTATAACAAAGCCCGCCAAACGGTGCTGCTGGCGACGGAGCAAAAAGAAAACACCGCTCAGGAAGTGGCCTACCTGGATACGGTGCTGATCGCCTTAGAACAAGCCGAGACGCCAGGGGACCTGGAGGAGATCCGCCAGGAATTGGTGACGAGCGGCTATTTGCCGGATGAGGGCGGCAAGGGAAAGGCTGGAAAAGGCGGTGGCGCTGGCGGGAAATCTGGTGGTGAGAAGGGCGCTGGTGCTGGCGGTAAGGCTGGAAAAGCAGGGGCCAAGGGTGGCAAGGGTGGAAAAGGCGCCGGCGGTAAAGGCAACAAAGGTGACAGGGGCGGCGCTTCTGACTTGCCGAAACCGCTGACAGTTTCGACCGATGATGGCTGGACGATCTGGATCGGCCGCAACAACCGCCAGAACGACTACCTGACGATGAAGATGGCCCGCGACAAAGACATCTGGCTGCACACGAAGGACATCCCCGGCTCCCACGTGGTCATCCCCATCCGCGACCAGCGCCCCCTGCCCGACGCGGTGCTGGAACTGGCGGCCTCTTACGCCGCCCACTTCAGCCGCGCCCGCGAGGCGGACAAGGTGCCGGTAGACTACACGGAACGACGGTACGTGCGCAAGCCCTCGGGGGCGAAGCCGGGGTTTGTGATTTATGATCATCAGCAGACGGTCTGGGTGAGGCCGAGAGAAGTATAGTTCCAGCGTCAGTTCATCACCTAAGCTCTCAATATTGCCTGCCAGGCAGTAGCAATCCTTTTATGCAGATCCAGTTTGTGCGAGATTTCTGAATGGATATCCCGAAGGATATCCGTCATCCGCCGTTCCAACTGCTCCCGGACAATGGCGTCTGCATGGTGATAGCTGACGAGAGAGAGCGCCAGCATAGCCACAATGGTAATGGGAAGGAAGGCGGCCAGCAGCCGCGTTCCTCTCCGGACGACTTGTCTCAAATCTCTCATCATACCTTGAACATTCGGACCGACTGGTCCAATTCTGCCGCCATGCCAGCCAGTTGATTGGCGGCAAAGGTCACCGTTTCGGCCGTGGCGGCCTGCTCCTCCGTGGCTGCAGCCACGTCTTCCAGGCTTTTAGCCGACTCACGGGCGATCTTGGTCACCTGGTCCATCGAATCCACCATGGTGACGGCGCCTTCATGGATCTCGCCGACGACGGCAGCGGCGTCCTTCACTTGCTGTGACAACAGATGCACGGCATCGACGATCTCGTGGAAAGCGCCGCCGGCTTTATTCACCATGACGATGCCTTCCTGCACCGCAGTCATTCCATCTTGCATCGACTCAACCGCATTAGCCGTTTCCCCTTGGATCTCACCGACCAGTTGACGGATCCGTCCTGCCGCTTGTCCCGATTGCTCCGCCAATTTGCGCACCTCACCGGCAACGACAGCAAAGCCCCGGCCGTTTTCCCCCGCCCTGGCGGCTTCGATAGCGGCGTTTAGGGCCAACAGGTTGGTCTGTTCGGCAATGCTGGTGATCAGGGAAACGATTTGGCCGATTTCGTCTGATTTATCGCCAAGGGCGTTGACCACGCCGGCCATGCTGTTTACCTTTTCGTCAATCCGATTGATCTGCTGGACCGCCGCTTTCACGGCCTCATTGCCGCCAGCGGCCTGATTCAGCGTTTTTTCCGCAGCG